>JASLAV010000001.1 GCA_030146905.1 Lentzea sp.
CGGACTTCGCCGGAACGTCACGATGACGATCGCGATGATCCTCACGACCGCCATCTCGCTCGGGCTGCTCGGCGGTGGCCTGCTCGTCGTCCGCATGGTCGACAAGATGCAGGCCAACTACGCGGGCAAGCTCGAGGTCTCCGTGCTGCTGACCAACGACGTCAGCGCCAACGACAAGGACTGCACGCAGCAGCCGTGCTCCGGGTTGCGGTCCGCGCTCGAGCAGACCTCCGGCGTCGAGTCCGTGGTGTTCCAGAACCGCGATGACGGCTTCGAGCGCTTCAAGCGGATCTTCGAGGCCCAGCCCGAGCTGCTCAAGCTCGCGCGTCCCGAGGCGATTCCCGCCACGTTCCGCGTGAAGCTGGAGGACCCGGAGCGCACCGACGTCATCCGGCAGGCCTTCGAGGGCAAGCCGGGGGTGAAGGCGGTCGACGACCAGGGCAAGTTCCTCGAGCGGTTCTTCGACGGCCTGAACGGTCTGCGCGACGTCGCCCTGATCCTCGCGCTCATCCAGGCGTTCGCCGCGTTGCTGCTGATCTCGAACACCATCCAGGTGTCGGCGTTCACCCGTCGCGTCGAGGTCGGCATCATGCGGCTGGTCGGGGCGACCCGGTGGTACACGCAGCTGCCGTTCCTCATCGAGGCGGTCGTCGCGGGCATCATCGGCTCGGTCACGGCGGTCGCCGGCCTGGTGCTGTTCAAGGCGTTCTTCCTCGACAGGATCACCAGGAACCTCACGGAGTCGGGCATCATCCCGCCGATCGGCTACCTGGACATCCTGATCGTGTCGCCGTGGCTGTTCCTCGTCGCGATCGTCATCTCGGCCACCACCGGCTACGTCACGCTGCGTCTCTACGTGCGGCTTTAACGGTTTTGTCGACGACGTAAAGTTGGCTTCATGGTCAAGGAACGCGGGCAGAAGGTCATCGCGTCGAACCGCAAGGCTCGGCACGACTGGGCCATTCTCGACACCTACGAGGCGGGCATCCAACTCGTCGGCACCGAGGTGAAGAGCCTGCGCATGGGACGGGCGTCTCTCGTGGACGCCTTCGCCCAGGTCGACGACGGCGAGATCTGGTTGCACGCGCTGCACATTCCGGAGTACGTCGCGGGGACGTGGACGAACCACGAGGTCCGGCGCAAGCGCAAGCTCCTGCTGCACAAGTCGGAGATCGAACGGCTGATCGGCAAGACCAAGGAGTCCGGTCTGTCGCTCGTCCCGCTGCAGATGTACTTCAAGGACGGCTACGTCAAGGTCGAGATCGCCCTCGCGAAGGGCAAGAAGGCCTACGACAAGCGCCAGGACATCGCGAAGCGCGACGCGAACCGCGAGATCGCCAAGGCGCACGGACGGGCCCTGAAGGGCCGCTACTGATGGCACTGGTGGACGTCCACGTCCACTTCATGCCGCAGAACGTCCTGGACAAGGTCTGGGCGTACTTCGACCGAGTGCGCGAGACCGGTGTCGACTGGAACATCTGGTACCGCACCGACGAGAACGCCCGGCTCACCGCACTGCGGGAGCTGGGCGTCGTCGCGTTCGCGCCCCTGGTCTACCCGCACAAGCCAGGCATGGCCGAGTGGCTGAACGACTGGGCTGCCGACTTCGCGGCACGGGTGCCGGAGGCGGTGCGGACGGGCACGTTCTACGCGGAGCCCGGCGCGGAGGCGTACGTGCGCAAGGCGCTGGAGGCCGGTGCGCGGTGCTTCAAGTCGCACGTCCAGGTGGGCGGTTACGACCCGCGTGACGAACTGCTGGACGGTGTCTGGGGCCAGCTCGCCGAGGCGGGCGTGCCGGTGGTCGTGCACTGCGGCGACGGGCCGATGCCGGGGGAGTTCACCGGGCTCGACGTCTTCGCGGGAGTGCTGGCGAGGCACCCGTCGTTGACCGCCGTGATCGCCCACGCCGGGATGCCCGACTACTCGGGTGCGCTGGACCTGGTCGAGAGGTACCCGAACGTCCACGTCGACACCACGATGGTGGGAACGCCGTTCACGGAGCGGATGGTGCCGCTGCCGGACGACTGGCGGTCCCGGATCGCGGGGCTGGCGGACCGGGTCGTGCTGGGCAGCGACTTCCCGAACATCCCGTACCCGTACGAGGTGCAGGTCGAGGCGATCCGCTCGTGGGGACTGGACGCCGCCGCCGAGCAGGCGGTGCTGCACGACAACGGCGTCCGGCTGCTTCAGCTGTCGAGGTAGGCCAGCACGGCGCGGACCCGGCGGTGCTCGGAGTTCGACGGCTCCAGGCCGAGCTTGGCGAAGATGTTGCCGACGTGCTTCTCCACGGCGCCGTCGGACACCACGAGCGTTCCGGCGATGGCGGTGTTGGACAGTCCCTGGGCCATCAGGCCGAGCACCTCGCGTTCGCGCGGCGTCAACGAGTCGACCGGGCTCTTCTTGCTGCGCACCATGAGCTGGGTGATCACCTCGTGGTCGATGCTCGTACCGCCGTCCGCGACCCTGCGCACCGCGTCGACGAACTCCTTCACGTCCGCTACCCGTTCCTTGAGCAGGTAGCCGACCCCGCTCGCACCGCTCGCGAGGAGCTCCACGGCGTAGCGCTCCTCGACGTACTGCGACAGCACCAGCACCGGAAGCCCCGGATAGCGGCGGCGGCACTCGATGGCGGCCCGCAGTCCCTCGTCGGTGAACGTCGGCGGCATCCGCACGTCCACCACGCACAGGTCCGGCCGGTGCTCGGTCACGGCGCCCAGCAGGTCGTCACCGTTCTCCACCGCCGCGACGGTCTCGATGCCCTCGTCGGCGAGCAACCGCTGCACGCCCACTCTCAGCAGCACCGAGTCCTCGGCGATCACCACGCGCACGGCAACTCCGCTCGAATCACTGTCGGCCCTCCCACGGGGCTGACGACGACAACCACACCGTCGATGGTGGCAGCACGGTCCGCGAGGCCGGCGAGCCCGCCGCCCGGCTTCAGCTCGGCGCCGCCCTGACCGTTGTCGGTGATCTCCACCACGACACCCGTCTCCACCCGGCGGACCCGTACGGTCGCCTTGGTGCCGTTGGAGTGCTTGGTGATGTTCGTGAGCGCCTCACCGACGGTGAAGTACGCGGCGCTCTCCACCGCCGTCGGCGGACGCGGGTCCACGTCGACCTGCAGGTCGACCTCGATCGGCACGCGGGCGGCCAGCGCGGACAACGCGGCGTCGAGCCCGCGGTCGCCCAGCACGGACGGGTAGATGCCCCGCGCCAGGTCGCGCAGCTCCTTGATGGCGAGCTTCGCGTCCGAGTGCGCCTCGGCGATCAGCTCTGCCGCACCCTGCGGGTCGGAGTCCAGCTTCGACTTCGCCCTGCCCAGGCCCATCGCCACGGCCACGAGCCGCTGCTGCGCGCCGTCGTGCAGGTCGCGTTCGATGCGCCTGCGCTCCGCCTCCGCCGCCTCGACACCGCGGGCCCTGCTCGACTGCAGCCGTTCCGCCTCGATCGCCAGCGCGTCGGCGCGCGTCGGCCCGAGCATGGCGCGGGCGAACTTGCCGTGCAGCGCGCCCAGCCGCTGCGTGCCCATCAGCGCCACCGGGATCAGCGCCAGCCCGACCAGCGAGATGGGCCACGCCGACGCGAACGAGTCGATGGTCCAGAACTCGCCCACGACCACCGCGAACGACGCGTAGCCGATCCAGAACGGCGCCGCGACGAGCGCCGCCGCGACCGACCACATGGCGACGACGGCGGCGAACTCGAGGATGCCCACCGGCAGGAGCAGCAACAGGTAGCCGTAGTCGCGCCAGGTCGCCTGATCGGTGAACTGGGCCTTCCAGCGCTGCCACAGCGTGCCGTCCGGCTTGTCGCGGTACGGCTGGGGGATGTCCGTGCGCAACGCCGCCCTGACCCACGCCCGCTCCACCGTCGCGCCGCCGCGCACGACGTTCATCGCGAGCCACAGCAGCGGGATGCCCACCCACAGGATCGATGTGGCGAACCCGACCACGGTCAGCACGACGGCGAGGGTGAACCAGAAGATGCCGGTCACCAGGTTGGTCAGCAGGTAGAACCCGGCTGCGAGCGCGTTCGGTTTCCTCATGGTGTCCATGCTGTCGTTACCGCTGGTCAGAGACCATGTGGCTAGCTATGAGGCCGATGGTGGGGACAGCCCTACCTGCCTCGGGAAGAACTCGTTGGCCCCCACCGTTATGCTATGCGTACCACTACGAGGGGGTGAACGGTTTCGACTGTGGACGTTGATTCAGGGGAAGCGTGCTGGTGCAGGCGAGAGACCACCACAAGCGTCATCGCAAACCAATAAGCGCCGAGTCTAACGACAAGCGCGCGTTCGCTCTCGCCGCCTGAGGCGAGTAGCAACGCTGTCGGCCTAGGAGCGCCTTCGGCCTAGTGTCCGGCATCAGCTAGAGGGCTTACCGGCAGTCCCGGTCGCGGGGACTGTTCGGGACACTCACAGCGACTGGGCCCGTCACATCAGCTCGTTCGCGTGACTGGTGGGGCCGAGCAGAGGCATAGCGGACTGCGCACGGAGAAGCCCTGATGAGCCGCCACAGGACCCGGGTTCGATTCCCGGCACCTCCACTCCTTGGGTGAGTGCTGTTCGTGGACAGCACTCACCCTCAGTCGTTCCGGGTGTCTTCTGGGGGCCGAGCCCCCAGACCCCACGCCGGGGGCAAGCCCCCGGACCCCCGCCGCCTCGCTGCTTCGCAGCATCGGCAGGTCCTATTCCTGGCTCGTCTGGATTGTGTTGGACAGGGATGTCAGGAAGTCCCTGGCGTTGAACATTGC
>JASLAV010000021.1 GCA_030146905.1 Lentzea sp.
GCAGCATGCTCCTGGCGAAGCCGGCGGCGGCGCCCGCCCAGCACGGACCCGGCTGGGCGAGGCCGCTGACCTCGGCTTTCGTGCCGTCGGAGAGCATCACCGCGCGGCCGTCGACGATCGAGGCCACGGTGATGTCGAGCCTGGCCGGCGGGACCGACGCGGTTGTCGTCACCGGTGTGCCGACCGCCGGTTTCTCCACGGCGACGGGCTTCGACTGCTGCACCTGTGTGGCGCACCCCGCGGTCAACGCGACCAGCAAGACCCCGCCCACAGTTCTCCACCCCGGCATGGCCCTGAATGGTGCCGTAGATCCGCGGTGTGGCCAAGGTTACGTATCCACGTCGGATCGGTTCACCGGTAGTCCGAACTGAGATGCGGATATGCCCAGTTCAGCGTGCGGGCTTCAACGTCCAGACGACGGTCATCTCGCCGGTGGTCACGCCCTCTGCGTCGGTGATCGTGATCGACACCGGGAACTCGGGCCGCGTGCCGGACTCCAGCTCGGCCAGGACGTCGTCGGCGGAGCGCCCCAGCACGGCCTCCGCGCGCAGAACTCCCATCGCCACCTTCTTGTAGGCGATGTCGGCGCGGGCGACCAGCGGCGTGGCCTTGCCGAGGTGCGCGGCGAACGCGGCCATCACGACGGCGCCCGACGCGGTCTCGCCGAGGCCGAACATCATCGCGGCGTGCGGGCCGCCGATGTGGTTGCGCAGCGCCTCGTCGTCCGGCAGTGACGCGACGACGCGGCCGGCGGAGACCTCCTCGAAGTCGATGCCGGTGGTCTTGACCCACGGCACCGCCTGCTTCATTGCGTCGGCGACGAACGACACGTCTTGGCTCATGAACGGCGATGCTACCGGCGAGTAACCCCACTGGCTACCCGTCGGTAACCATCACTGCTCGTGCGCGTAGCACTCCGCTGTGGAGTGAGACTCGGAACTCACTTGCAATCCGGTGGACCGAGATGGATGCTTGTACCGAGCAACTAGTTGGGTGATACAAGCAACGAGGTGTCAGATGGACGAGCCGGGCAGGTGCACGGGTGTCGATCCCGAGCACGAACTCGCGGATCGCGTGGGCATGGCCATGGTTCGGCTGAACAAGATGCATGCCCAGATGTCGCACCAGATGGCGAAGCAGGGCATGGACAAGTCCGCCTTCGTGCTCCTCGCGACTCTCTCCGGACTCGGGGAGTGCCGCTCGAGTTCGCTCGCGGAGGCGGTGCTCTCCGACCCGTCCACGATCAGCAGGCAGGTGGCCGCGCTGGTGAAGGACGGGCTCGTGGAGAGGCGAGCTGATCCGGCTGACGGCCGAGCCAGCGTCCTCGCGGTCACAGAGGCGGGGCGCGAGCTGATCTCGAACCGGCGCCGGCAGCGCAACGAGGCCATCGAGCGGATGTTCGCCGACTGGCCGCCAGAGGAGTTCAAGAACTTCGCGGAGCTGTTCGAGCGCTTCGTCCACGACTACGAGCGCACGGTTCCGGCGTACATGACAGACCGCGGGACGGGGACCCGCGCAGGAGGGGAAAACTAGAGATGTCACAGACAACCGATGCGGCGACACCCACGCCAGGGGTCTCCCTGACGCATCGCCAGATCATGACGATCCTGTCCGGGCTGCTGCTCGGCATGTTCCTCGCGGCGCTGGACCAGATGATCGTCGCCAGCGCCATGAAGACCATCGCCGACCAGCTGCACGGCCAGACGCTGCAGGCGTGGGCGACCACGGCCTACCTGATCACCGCCACCATCACGACCCCGCTGTACGGCAAGCTGTCCGACATCTACGGGCGCAAGCCGATGTACCTCGCGGCGATCTCGCTGTTCCTGCTCGGCTCGCTGCTCGCGGGCATCGCGACGTCGATGTACGAGCTCGCGGCGTTCCGCGCGGTGCAGGGCCTCGGTGCCGGCGGCCTGATGTCGCTCGCGTTCGCGATCATGGCGGACATCATCTCGCCGCGTGAGCGCAGCAGGTACTCCGCCTACTTCATGGCCGTGTTCGGCTCGGCCAGTGTGCTCGGACCGGTCATCGGCGGCGTGTTCGCCGGTATGGACTCGTTCCTCGGCATCGCCGGCTGGCGCTGGGTGTTCCTGGTCAACGTGCCGATCGCGCTGCTCGCGCTGTTCGTGGTCGCCCGCGTGCTGAACATCCCGCACAAGCGGGTCAACCACCGCATCGACTTCGGTGGCGCGATCGCGCTGACCGTCGGCCTGGTGCCGCTGCTGATCGTGGCGGAGCAGGGCCGTGAGTGGGGCTGGGCGTCGGCGACGTCGATCACCATGTACGTGGTCGGTGTGCTCGGCCTGCTGGCGTTCGTGTGGGTCGAGAGGCGCATGGGCGACGAGGCGCTGCTGCCGATCAGGCTGTTCCGCAACCAGACGTTCTCCCTGGGCAACACGATCAACTTCGTGCTCGGCGTCGGCATGTTCGGCGGCATGGTCTCCATCCCGCTGTACCTGCAGATCGTGAAGGGCGTGTCGCCGACCACGGCGGGCCTGATGCTGCTGCCGATGACGTTCGGCATCATGTCGGCCACCGCGATCGCGGGAAAGGTGACCTCGTCGACCGGCCGCTACCGGATCTTCCCGATCATCGGCGCCGGCATGATGACGATCGCGTTGTTCCTGTTCAGCACGATCGGCACAGACACGCCGAACTGGCTGACGATGATCTACATGTTCATCATGGGCGCCGGTCTCGGCCAGTGCATGCAGACGCTGCTGCTGGCGATCCAGAACGACTCCGAGGCGCGCGACATGGGTGTGGCGACGGCCTCCGCGACGTTCTTCCGCCAGATCGGTGGCACCGTCGGCACCGCGGTGTTCCTGTCGATCCTGTTCACCACGGTCGGCGACAAGATCGCGGAAGGCCTCAGGACCGCGACGCAGACCGAGGCGTTCAAGGCCGCGCTGGCCCAGAACCCGGAGTTCGCGAAGTCGCTGCAGGGCGGCGGTTCCGGCATCGACATCAACAACACCGAGTTCCTCAACCACCTCGACCCGGTGCTGGCCCGTCCGTTCCTCGACGGCTTCTCCGGCGCGATCGACCTGGTCTTCCTGACCGGCGGGATCGTGATGGTGGTGGCGTTCGTCCTCGTGTGGTTCCTGCGCGAGAAGCCGCTGTCGACCAGGTCCGGCCTGGAGCGGGTCGCGGACGCCGAGGCGCTCGTGGTGTAGCCCGAACGGGTACGAACGCGGTTTAACCCGAAAGGGTACGAAAAAGGGCCGTCCTCCATATGGGGGACGGCCCTTTCACGTTCGGTTCAGTGCAGTGTCTCGCCACGCGCCTCGGCGTCCTTGAGACGCTGGTAGGAGCGGTGGATCTCCGCCTCGGCCTCGGTGCGGCCGACCCAGGTCGCGCCCTCGACGCTCTTGCCGGGCTCGAGGTCCTTGTAGACCTCGAAGAAGTGCTGGATCTCCAGGCGGTCGAACTCCGCCAGGTGGTGGATGTCGCGCAGGTGCTCGTGCCGGGGGTCGAAGGCCGGGACGCACAGAACCTTGTCGTCGCCGCCCTTCTCGTCGGTCATGCGGAACATGCCGATGGCGCGAGCCGCGATCAGGCAGCCGGGGAACGTCGGCTCCTGGACGAGGACGAGGGCGTCCAGGGGGTCGCCGTCCTCACCCAGGGTGTTCTCGATGAACCCGTAGTCGGCGGGGTACTGCGTCGACGTGAACAACGTGCGGTCGAGGCGGATGCGACCAGACTTGTGGTCCACCTCGTACTTGTTGCGCACGCCCTTGGGGATCTCGATCAGGACGTCGAACTCCACTGGTCCTCGCTCATGTAGCCCATTCGTGACCCCACTAGTGTGGACCACGACGCCCTGTCAACCCTCATCGGAGCGGCGGCCGGAGGGTGTGAGATTGCCCGTACCGAGCTGACGGAGGTCCTCTTGCCGGACGAGCCCCAGTGGCCGACCGAGGACGACGACACCGAGTCCGCCGGTGCGTCCTCGGAGTCGACGGTGCAGGTCAACCGCCCGCCCGTCGACCAGCCGACGATGCGGTTCCCGTTGGACTCCGTGCTGTCGGCACCGTCCATTCAGGAGCCGTTGCGCTCGTCTCCTGTCCGCGTGGTGCCCGTTGGCCGCTCAGGCGGCCAGAACGGTCCCGGCAGGCAGGAGAGGGGTCCGGGAGGGTCTCCCGGCGGATCGCCCGGTGGGAAGTCTCACGGCACGATTGGTCCGGAAGTCGGCCAACCCCGGCAGGCCTCGCAGCCCCAGCGCGCCACCGAGCCGTCGAGAGCGGCGCCCGAGCGGATCCAGGCCGGCGAGAAGCGGCAGCAGCAGCCCTCTGCCGAGCAGAAGGGCGACCGGACCCGCGTCGTGCCGAAGCTCGAAGTCGCCAACGCCAAGACCGCGCGCGTCGACCAGCTGCCGATGACGGACAAGCCGTGGTTCGACTCCCAGGCCAGGCAGGACAAGCAGCAGCGTCCTGACCAGCGCAGGCAGCCCCCGCGCCAGGAACAGCAGCCCATCGCGACCATGCGCGTCGACCAGCTGCAGCGCCAGGAGCCCGCGCGGTTCGAGCAGGTCCAGCGCCCCGCGCAGCCGCGTCCGGAACCGAAGAAGCGGCAGGAGAGCCGGTCGGAGGACCTCCCCGTCACCGGGTACGACGAGGAACCGGAGAACAGGCTCGACGCCGACGAGCCGAAGAAGAGCCGCAAGGCTCTCGTGGTCGTGCTCAGCCTCCTGGTGGTCGCGGCCC
>JASLAV010000036.1 GCA_030146905.1 Lentzea sp.
TTTTCCCGCCCGTCCAGCGCCTCGCAAGGGCCCCGAAGTCAAGCCCCAATCGCGGATCGACGCGAAGCGGCGATGACCACCCACGCCTCGTCCCTACCTGACCAGCCACGCTGGAACGCAACCCGCACGGCACGTGGCGACTCCTCCACCGCAACGAGACGGACCGTCTCGTCTCGCGGGACGTGACGCGCTTCGTGAAGCCGACCCGCCTGCCCGGCCCCGGCAAGCCGCCCACACGTCCAGGACCGCGACCAGCCCCGGAAGCCGACCCGCCCGGAACGTGACCCGCTCCCGATCAGGGACAGTTGACCCACTCGTCCTCGCCCCCGGGAAAAACCTGCCGCTTCCAAACAGGCAACCGAGCCTTGACCTCGTCAACCAAAGCCGAGCACAACGAAAAAGCCTCCCCGCGGTGCTCAGCGGCAACAGCACAGGCCAAAGCCACATCACCGATCTTCAAAGCCCCGACCCGGTGGGAAACGGCGATCCCGTGCACCCCGGAGTACTTGGCAGCCAGGGACGAGACGACTTCGGCCACGACATCCCCGGCAGACGGGTGCGAGTGGTACTCCAGCTCCAGCACCGACCGCCCACCGTCGTGGTCCCGCACGACGCCGGAGAAGGTGACAACCGCCCCGGCCCGCTCAGAGGCCACCAGAGCGGCGTGCTCCTCGACCGACAGCGGCTCCTCGGTAACAACGGCCCGCAGCACAACGCTCACCGGTGATCGCCTCCACGCAGTTGGTCAAGCGCATGGTCCAACACGGACGAGAGCACTTCCAACCCGTCCCGGACCCCACCGCTGGACCCCGGCAGGTTGACGATCAACGTCCGCCCGGCCACCCCGGCCACACCACGGGACAGCACGGACCCCGGCACCCGCGGCCACCCGGACATCCGGATCACGTCGGCGAGACCGGGAATCTCGAAGTCCAGAACCGCGCGAGTCGCCTCGGGCGTCCGGTCGGTCGGGTTGATGCCGGTGCCACCGGTGGTCAGAACCAGATCGGCACCGGAGGCCACCGCCGAAGCCAGCGCCTCCCGCACCGGGTCACCGTCCGGCACGACGACCGGCGAGGACACCGAGAACCCGCGGTCAGCGAGCCACGAGACGATGATCGGGCCGCTGCGGTCCTCGTACACGCCGGCGGCGGCGCGGTTGGAGGCCGTGATCACCACCGCCTTCACGGGCGCACCCACAGACCGGACTTGCCGCCCTCCTTGCGCTCCACCCTGATCGCGTCCAGCGAGGCGGCCGGGTCGACGGCCTTCACCATGTCGTGCAGGGTGAGGCCGGCGACGGAGACGGCGGTGAGCGCCTCCATCTCGACCCCCGTGCGGTCGGTGGTGCGGACCGTGGCCGTGATCTGGACCGAGTCCTCGGCCAGCGCCAGGTCCACCACCACCGACGACAGGGCGATCGGGTGGCACAGCGGCACGAGCTCCGACGTGCGCTTCGCCGCCATGATGCCGGCGATGCGGGCCGTCGCCATGGCGTCGCCCTTGGGCAGGCCGTCGGCGCCCAGCAGAGCCACCACCTCGGCCGTGGTGTGCAGGACACCGGTGGCCACGGCCGTGCGGGTGGTCTGCTCCTTGCCGGAGACGTCGACCATGCGGGCCGCGCCTTGGGAGTCCAGGTGGGTGAACTGCTTGGTCATGCAGCGATCGTATGCCCGCCGGAAGGCGCCTGGTGCGCTACGAGGTCGCGGCCTTCCTGACCGCCTCGGCCACCGCGGGGGCCACGGTGTTGTCGAAGACCGACGGCACGATGAACGACGCGTTGAGGCGGTCGCCGTCCACCACGTCGGCGATGGCGGCGGCCGCTGCCAGCAGCATCGCGTCGGTGATGGTCCTCGCGTGCGCGTCCAGCAGGCCGCGGAAGACGCCGGGGAACGCCAGCACGTTGTTGATCTGGTTCGGGAAGTCCGAGCGGCCGGTCGCCACGACGGCGGCGTGCTGCTGGGCCTCCATCGGGTCGATCTCCGGGTCCGGGTTGGCCAGCGCGAACACGATGGCGTCCTTCGCCATGGTCGCGACCTGGTCGGCGCCGAAGAGGTTCGGGGCCGAGACGCCGATGAACACGTCGGAACCGACCAGCGCGTCGTGCAGACGGCCGGACTGGTTGTCCTTGTTCGTCGACGCGGCGATCGACTTCAGGTTCGAGTCGAGGCCGGGGCGGTCGCGGTGCACGATGCCGTCGACGTCGACGGCGATGATGTCGCCCGGCGTCTGGGCCTGCAGCAGGCGGATGATCGCGGAACCGGCTGCGCCGACGCCGCAGACCGTGATGCGGCAGTCCTTGATGTCCTTGTTCACGACGCGCAGCGCGTTGCGCAGCGCGGCCACGACGACGATCGCCGTGCCGTGCTGGTCGTCGTGGAAGACGGGGATGTCGAGCTTCTCGCGCAGGCGGGCCTCGATCTCGAAGCAGCGCGGCGCGGAGATGTCCTCGAGGTTGATGCCGCCGTACACGGGAGCGATGAGCTCGACCGCGCGGATGATCTCCTCGGTGTCCTGGGTGTCCAGGCAGACCGGCCAGGCGTCGACGCCGGCGAACTTCTTGAACAGCGC
>JASLAV010000046.1 GCA_030146905.1 Lentzea sp.
ACGACGTTCGGCTTCGGCTGCGGAGCGCCGTCCACGAGCTTGCCGACGCCGCCGGGGCCCATCGCGAAGCCGTAGTCGAGCAGCTTCGCGGCCTGGGCGTCGACGCGCGTGGGCGTCTGCTGGCCGCGCAGCAGGGCGACGACCAGACGGCGGCCGTTGCGTTCGGCGGCACCCACGTAGGTGTGCTGCGAGTCGTCGGTGAAGCCGGTCTTGCCGCCGATCGCGCCCTCGTAGTTGCTGAGCAGGCGGTTGTCGTTCGTCAGCATGATCGTGCCGCCGTTGCGGCCGGGGAACTGCGCCTGCTTGAGCTTGATGGCGTTCGCGAACTCCTCGTACTTCATCGCGCCGCGGAAGATCAGCGCGACGTCGTAGGCGGAGGTGCTGGTGCCGGGGCCGTCCAGGCCGGACGGGGTGACGGCGCGGGTGTCGAGCGCGCCGAGCTCCTTGGCCATGGCGTTCATCTTGCGCAGGGCGTTCGGCACGCCGCCGAGCTGACGGGCCAGCGTGTGCGCCACGTCGTTGCCGGAGGTGAGCAGCAGGCCGTGCAGCAGCTGGCGGACCGTGTACTGGCCGCCGTCGCGCAGACCGACGCAGGTGCACTCCTGCTGGGTGTCCTCGGCGCTGGCGGTGACGACCAGGTCGCCGCGCAGCTCCTTGGCCACGACCATCGCGAGCAGCACCTTCATGATGCTCGCCGGGCGCTGGCGGCCGTGCGGGTCGTAGGCGGCGATGACGGCGCCGCTGTCCATGTCGGCGAGCATCCACGACGCCGCGGTGATGCCGCTCGGCGGTTGCGCGGAGTTCGGCGGCAGGATCAGTCCGCACTCGCCGAGCCGGTCACCACCGACCGGCTTCTCGGGCACCTCGAGCGGAGGCGGGGCCTTCTGGCCAGGAGCCGGCTGCTCGGAGGTGTCCACCGGCGGCGGCGGGGTCTCGCGGTTGGCGCACTGTGCCGAGCCGGCGGCCTGCTGTGCGGTGCCGGTCGGTGCGGCGAACGCGGCAGTGGCCGTTGCCAGGACCAGGGCGACGATGAGCCGTTGGGTGAAGGGCACCCCTTCAGGCTATCCACCCCCGTTTGGCGTCCTGCACGCACCACGTCTGATACTGGTCGCCGTGAAGCTCTCGCGCCCGATGTCACTCTTCCTGGTGGCTTTCGGAGTGTGGTCGTGGGTGATCTGGCCCACGTTCCTGAAGAACATCTGGAAAGACCCCCGTTCGTTCAGCGACGGACCGACCCCGTTCTTCACGGTGCACCTGGTGCTCGTGATCGCCTCGCTCGTGTTCGGCACCGTCATCGGCGTGCTGGGCGTGCGGGGCTCCCTGGCCACTCGACGTCGATAGGAAACGCTGTGGAGTTCGTACGCCTTTTGCTGGTGTTCCTGCACCTGCTGGGCATGGGCATGCTCATCGCGATGATCATGTTGCAGGCCAGGGCCGGCAAGGACGCGCCGGTCAACAAGGGCTGGCTGCACGGCGCCGCCCTGCAGCTGCTGACCGGTGTCGCGCTGGTCGGCGTCGACCCCCTGGTCGACTCGGTGGAGTACGACCACGTCAAGATCGGCGTGAAGCTCCTGGTGGTCGTCGCCATCGCGGCCGTCGTGGCGATCAGCGTCAACAAGCCCAAGGCCCCGTCCTGGCTGCTGCCGACCGCCGCGTCGCTCGTCGTGCTGAACGTGGGCATCGCCGTCTTCTGGACCTGATCGGGCGATCTCTCGACCACGCGAGGGTGACGTCCGGCCGATCTGCGCGCGACGTGTCGTATGTAGGCCAACGATCGTGCCATGTCACGTATCGCCTATGTCGGTGTGCTCACCGCCGGTGCGGTGTTGACGCTCGTCGCACTGCACGGCGCCGCCCCCGAGGCCGAGGCCTCGGGGGATGGCCGGGTGTGCGCCGCTGCGTGGTGCCCGGAGAAAAGTCCAGGTTGGCGCGCTCCTCAGGAAAGAGGAGAGCCCACCACGACGACCTCGTCGACCACCACGACGACCACGCCTGCAACGACCACGTCCACCACCACGTCCACGACCGACACGACCACGTCCACCACCGGCACGACGTCGACCACTGACACCACCACGTCGACGACCGACACGACGTCGACTACCGACACGACCACGTCCACCACCGGCACGACGTCGACCACTGACACCACCACGTCGACGACCGACACGACGACGTCGACTACCGACACCACCACGTCGACGACTGACACCACCTCCTCGACGACGTCTTCGTCGACCCCGTCCTCTTCGACGACCACGACGACGCCGGTGACCACGACGCTGTCGTCCGAAACCACCACCAAGCCGTCGACGACGACCCCGTACGCGGCGCCACCTCGCCACGACGACAACCGCCTGGCCAGCACGGGCGCCTCGACCGGCTGGGTGCTGGCGCTCGGCGTGCTGCTCTTCGTCGCGGGCGCGCTCATGCTGCTGATCGAGCGCGGCAGGCGCACCCTCCGCCGCTGATCGCCGAAAACTGTCGGTGGTGCTCGTCACACTGACGACATGCGAATCGACCGACTGCGCGAACACAGCGACCTCGGTGTCATCAGCGCCGGGACCCTCCGATCACTGGGCGTGGCGAACCCCTGGCTGAAGTGCCGTCCGGGCGGGCCGTGGCAGCGCATGCACTCCGGTGTCGTGCTGCTGCACAACGGCCCGCCCACGCGTGACCAACAACTCACCGCGGCCCTGCTGCGCGCGGGTCCCGCGGCGGTGGTCACCGGCGCGGAGGCGTGCCGCCGCCACGGCCTGCCCGCGCGGGGTACCGAGATCCACGTGCTGGTGCCGGGCTCGGTGCGCGGCAGCGGTTCCCTGATCGTCGAACGCGCCTCACCGATGCCTCGTGCGTCCGACGTGGGCGGCTTCCCGGTGGTGTCCGCGGCGCGGGCGGTCGTCGACGCGTGCCGTCGGCTGCGTTCGGCGGACGAGGCCACCGCACTGGTGGCCGCCGCCGTCCAACGAGGCCACTGCACGCCGGAGGGCCTCGCCGCGGAGGCCAGGACCAACCGCTACGGCACGAAGCTCGTCCGTGAGGTTCTCCGCGAGCTGGGGCGGGCGGAGTCCGTCGCCGAACGGGACGCGCGCCGGCTCTCGCGCAGGATCCGGCTCACCACACCGCACTGGAACGTCACGATCGCCGACGCCGGCGGTGCGGTCATCGCCAGGCCGGACGCCTGGTACGACGACGTCGGGCTGGCGTGGGAGATCGACTCCAAGGCGTTCCACTACGGGGCGCGCGACTACGAGCGCACTCTCGCGCGCAACAGCCGGTATGCGGCGGCGGGAATCCTCGTGGTGCAGACGTTGCCGACGCGCTTGCGCGACAGCCCTGACGCCGTGGGGCGGGAGCTGAAGAAGGCACATCAGGCGGCGGCTGCCCGGACACGGCCGCCGGTGCGGATCGTGGAGGTGACGCGGCCCCACCCGTGAAACGGCGAAGCGCCGCGCCCCCGACGGGAACGCGGCGCCTCGGAACCGAAGAACCTCAGACGCGCTTGAACAGCAGCGCCCGCTTCACTTCCTGGATCGCCTTGGTGACCTGGATGCCACGCGGGCAGGCGTCGGTGCAGTTGAACGTGGTCCGGCACCGCCACACGCCGTCGATGTCGTTGAGGATGTCGA
>JASLAV010000070.1 GCA_030146905.1 Lentzea sp.
CACGGTCGGCGGCACGGTCGCGACCCAGTCCAGGCCGTAGAAGATGATGAACACCAGCATCGACGGGTGCGCCGACTCGCCGAACAGCTGCGGCAGCAGCATCAGCGAGAGACCGCGCAGCGCGTAGTAGGCCGCGAGCAGCATCCGTGAGTCGACCTTGTCGGTCAGCCATCCGGACACGATCGTGCCCACGATGTCGAACACGCCGACCAGCGCGAGCAGTCCCGCGGCGGTCGTCGTCGGCATGCCGTGGTCGTGCGCGGCGGGGATGAAGTGCGTGCCCACCAAGCCGTTCGTGGACGCACCGCAGATCGCGAAACCGCCTGCCAGCAACCAGAACGGGCGCGTCCTGGCGGCTGACCCCAGCGCGGAGAGAGCACGACGAGCGGCGCCGCCGGTCGGCGGCGGGGGAGTGTCCTCGGTGGCACCCAAGGGCAAGAGCCCCACGTCGCGCGGGTACTCGCGCAGGAAGAACGCCGCGAGCGGCACCACGGCCAGTGCGGCGATGCAGATCACCAGCGACGCGGGCCGCCAGCCGTAGCTCTCGGACAGCCACGCCACCGTCGGCAGGAACACCAGCTGACCGGCCGCGCCACCCGCCGTCAGCACGCCCGTGACCAGGCCGCGGTGCCGCACGAACCACCGGCCGGTGATCGTCGCGACGAACGCCAGCGCCATCGAGCCGGTGCCGGTGCCGACGACGACACCCCAGAGCAGCACCAGCTGCCAGGACTCGGTCATGAACACCGTCAGCCCGCTGCCGAGCGCGACCATGGTCAGCGCGAAGGTCACCACGACCCGCACGCCGAACCTGTCCATCAGCGCGGCCGCGAACGGCGCGGTCAGCCCGTACAGCAACAGGTTGATCGAGATGGCGAGCGAGATCGTGCCGGTCGTCCAGCCGAACTCGGTCCGCAGCGGCTCGATCAGCGCACTCGGTGCCGCGCGGAACGACGCGGCGCCCACCAGGGCGATGAAGGACACACCGGCGACAACCCAGGCCCAATGGAGTCTCACGCCGACAAGGTTCGGCGATGGCCGATCCGGCGACCAGTGGCCGAAAAGCCAACATGTGAAAGAATCGGGCCATGCACCGGATCGCCGTCCTCGCGCTCGAACAGTCCGTCGCGTTCGACATCGGCACCTCGACGCACATGTTCGCCCGGCTGCCCGACATGTACGACGTCGTCGTCTGCTCGCCGGAGCGCCGCCCGATCCCCACCACCGGCGGCTTCACCATCGCGCCGGAACACGGCCTGGAGGTGCTGAAGGACGCGGACACTGTGCTCGTCCCCGGCACCCACTACCGGCCGGCACGCGAAGGCCGGCTCGAACCGGCCGTGCTGGAGGCGCTCACCACGACGAACGCGCGGCGGATCATGTCGATCTGCACCGGCGCGTTCGTGCTCGCCGCCGCCGGCCTGCTCGACGGAAGGCCCGCGACCACGCACTGGAAGACCACCGAGGAGTTCCGCGCGCTGTACCCGAAGGTGCGGCTCAACCCGGACGTGCTGTTCATCGACGACGGCGACGTGCTCACCTCGGCCGGCGTCGCCGCGGGCATCGACCTGTGCCTGCACGTCATCAGGTCCGACCACGGCAGCGAGGTGGCGAACTGGATCGCCCGCTACTGCGTCGTGCCCGCGTGGCGGCAGGGCGGCCAGTCCCAGTTCGTCGACCGCCCGGTGCCGAGCTACCCCGACACCTCCACCGCGCTCGCCCGCGAATGGGCCCTGGAACGCCTGCAGGAACCGCTCGACCTCGCCGCGATGGCCGGCCAGGTGCGGATGAGCGTGCGGACCTTCACCCGCCGGTTCCGCGCCGAGACCGGCATGTCACCGGGGCAGTGGCTGGCGCAGCAGCGCGTCGAGCGCGCCCGGCACCTGCTGGAGTCCACGGACCTGCCGGTCGACCAAGTCGCGCGGCACGCCGGGTTCGGGACGGGAGCGGCGTTGCGGCAGCAGCTGGCGGCGTCGATCGGCGTCTCGCCGAGCGCCTACCGCCAGACGTTCCGCTCCGCCTGATCACTCCTCATCGGACTCCCCCACCAGGAACGGGCGCAGCAGGTCCGGCACCGCCTCGTCGGCCAGCGCCAGGCCGTCGGCTTCACCGACGTCCGTGACGTGGTAGACGCCCGCACCGGCCGCCGTGGTGGCGCCGATCGTCATCAACCCGCTGCGGCGCTGGAAGAACGACCGCCGGATGCGCCAGCCGATGATGCCGGTGCGCTGCAGCGCGACCGTGCTGCGCACCAGGGAGTTGTTGCGCGTCACCAGGTACCGCTCGTCGAGGGCGTTGCCCAGCGACCGGTAGTTGTCCCAGCCGACCAGCGCGGCGAACGGGATGATCGCGACGGGGATCGGCCACGCCCACGACGGCGCCCAGATCGCGAGGCCCGCGGCGATCACGACCCACGGCACCACGTGCCGGAACATGCTGCGGCGCAACGCGGCGAGCGGGTGCTTGCGCAGCGTCAGCGTCGTCGGGTCGTCGTCGACCCGCAGCACGTCGCGCGAGACCTGGTGCGCCACGGAGATCGGCGCGGGCGGCAGCAGCAGGTTGCTCTCGCCCTTCGAGCCCAGACCCGTCGTCACCGCAACGGCTTTCGCGCCCCTGCCCGCTCGCACCAGCAGCGGTTCCTGGATGTCGACGCCGCGAAGGCGTTGCTCCTCCACCGAGACGGACCGGGTGGTGAGCAGCCCTCGCTGCACGCGCACGGTCCCGTCGGGCTCGCGGGTCAGCCGGTAGTTCCAGAACTGCAGGATGTAGAGGGGGACCGAGAGCACGAGCCCGGCTACGACGAGACCGATCACGAAAACGACGAACAGCGTGAGGCTCGGGTGCTCGAACAGCCACTCCCACAGGTCCTGCACCGGGTGCAGGCCGATGTCGTCGGCGTAGTTGGACAGCACGCCGAACAGCGCGCCGATCGCGACCAGTCCCGACAACGACAGCGGCGCGTACTTCAGCCACTTCAGGTCCAGCTGCGAGATGACCTCGGACACAGGCTCCGGCAGCGGTTCCGCGTCCTGCTCACCGGTGGGCGCGGCCGGCCGTGGCGCGACTGCCTTCTGCAGCAACAACACCCGCAGCCGTTCGGCCTCCTCCTGCGTCACGGCGTCGAGCGTCAGCCCGTCCGTGCCGGGGGTGTCCTGCTGCCCGGTGCCGATCCGCACCGCGGACAGGCCGAAGATCCGGTGACCGGGTTTCGAGGTGAGGTCGACCGTCCTGATGCGATCGCGCGGCACCGCGAGCTGCTTGCGCGTCAACAACCCCGTGTGCAGCTCGACCTTGTCGTCGGTGATGCGGTACCTCGTGGTGCGCCAGAGCAGGTAGCTGAAGGCGAGGATCGCCGCGACCGTGGCGCCGCTGGCGATGATCCGCCACTTCTCGCCGTTGCCGGTGAACAGCAGCACGAGGATCGGCACCAGCATCGTGATGCCCTCGTTGAGGGGGCGGACGACGAGCATCCGCACGTGCAGGCGGTGCCACTGGACCGGCGGCTCGGTGAACTCCGGCGCGGCGGGCAGCCCGGCGGGGACGTCGGCGGGCGTGGTCACGTGGCGTCACCCGGCGTGGCCTGCGTGGTGT
>JASLAV010000120.1 GCA_030146905.1 Lentzea sp.
TTCGCTGGCCCTCGACAGGGTGCGGCGCAGCACGTGGCGCGGGTCGGCCCACGACGGGGAGCCGTCCGGCATGGTGATGTCGCAGAACATGCGCGCCGAGTAGTTCGTGCCCTCCGGTGTCTGCCACGGCAGCACCTGGAACGTGGCGGGGTCCGGCTTCGCGACCATGTCCGACTCGTAGACGCGGGCGAAGCCCTCGATCGCGGAGCCGTCGAACCCGATGCCCTCGCTGAAGGCGCCTTCGAGCTCGGCGGGGGCGACCGCCACGGACTTCAGGAAGCCCAGGACGTCGGTGAACCAGAGCCGGACGAACCGGATGTCGCGTTCCTCTAGCGTGCGGAGCACGAACTCCTGCTGGCGGTCCATGTGCGGCAGCTTAAGGCCCGGCGACGTACGTTTCTCAGCGGAGGCGGCATTTGACGACGGCGGACTCTCTACGATCGGCGCATGTCCGCCCGTTGGTTGTTGGTTTGCGCACTTGCCCTGCTCACGAGCTGCACGTCCGGTGGAGATCTGCCCGACGGTGCGACGTTGCTCACGAAGTCGGCCGAGTCGATGCGCTCGGTCAAGACGGTCCACTTCACCATCAAGGTGGACGGCGAGCTCCCGGACGTGCCGGTGAAGGACGCCGACGGCGACCTCACCTCCGCGGGGGACTCGAAGGGCACCGCGAAGGTCACGTTCGGCGGGCAGCTGTTGGCCGTCGAGTACGTGCTGACCGGCGGGAACCTGCACTTCAAGGGCCCGACGGGCGGGTTCACGAAGCTGCCGGCGGCGTTCGCGGGCCAGGTGTACGACCCGTCCGCGATCCTGAACCCGGACAAGGGCGTGGCCAAGGTCCTGGCCAGTGCGAAGGACGCGAGGACGAAGTCGTCCGGTGACGTGTCGGTGGTCGAGGCGACGGTGCCGAAGGACGTGGCGGCCGGGCTGGTGCCGGGCATCTCCGCTGACGTGAAGTCGACGTTCTCCCTCGGCAGCGACAACAAGCTCAAGAGCGCGCTGTTCGAGCTGCCCGGCGGTCAGAAGGTCGACATCGGGCTGACGGACTTCGACAAGCCCGTCTCGGTCTCGGCGCCCGCGTAGCGCGGCCCGCGACACGATGAGGAAGGTCGCTCTCGCCGCGTCCGGCGCGGCGGTGCTGCTGGGGGCCCTCGACGCGTACGTCGTCGTCGGTGTTCTCACGGACATGGTGCGTGATCTCGGCATCGCGGTGAACGAGCTGGAGCAGGCGACGCCGATCGTCACCGGCTACCTGCTCGGGTACGTGGCCGGGATGCCGTTGCTCGGGCAGCTGTCGGACCGGCTGGGGCGGCGGTTCGTCCTGCAGGTGTCGCTGCTCGGGTTCCTGGTCGGGTCGGTGATCACGGCGCTGGCCGGTGACGTGCCGTTGCTCGTCGCCGGGCGCGTGGTGCAGGGCCTGGCCGGTGGTGCGTTGCTGCCGGTGACGATGGCCCTGGTCGCCGACCTGTGGGAGGAACACCGGCGGTCGGCGGCGCTCGGGACGGTGGGGGCGGCGCAGGAGCTGGGGTCTGTTCTCGGCACGCTGTACGGGATCGGTGTCGCGTCGCTGTTCAACGCGCTGCCGTTGTTCGAGGCGTGGGAGCCGCAGAGCTGGCGGTGGGTGTTCTGGGTCAACGTGCCGTTGGCGGTCATCGCGATGGTGGTCGTGCAACGGACCGTGCCGAACACACGGCGCGAGGTCCGCATCGACGTCGTGGGCGGTGTGTTGCTCGCGCTTGCCTTGTCGTTGCTGGTGGTCGCTCTCTACAACCCGACGCCCGCGGAGTCCGTGCTGCCGTCGTGGGGCTGGCCGGTGCTGGCGGGGGCGTTCGTGGTCCTCGCCGCGTTCGTCGTATGGGAACGCCGTGCCGCCGTGAAGCTGATCGACCCGGAGGGCGTGCGGTGGCGGCCGTTCTGGGCCGTGCTCGGGGTGTCGCTCGCCGCCGGTGCGGCGCTGATGGTGACGCTGGTCGACGTCGAGCTGTTCGCGCAGACCGTGTTGCGCAGGGACTCGGCGGCCGCGGCGACGCTGCTCACGCGCTTCCTGGTCGCGTTGCCCGTCGGCGCCGTCCTGGGCGGGTTCCTCGCCTCACGGCTCGGCGACCGCTGGGTGTCCTTCGCCGGGCTCGCGATCGCGTCGGTGTCGTACCTGTTCATCGCGCGGTGGCCGGCCGACGTGGGCGGCTGGGTGCTCACGCGCGACCTGGCGATCGCCGGTTTCGGGCTGGGCCTGGTCATCGCGCCTTTGTCCGGTGCCGTGCTGCGCGTGGTGCCCGCGGTGCGTCACGGCGTGGCGTCGGCGTTCGTCGTCGTCGCGCGCATGACGGGCATGCTCGTCGGTGTGGCGGCGCTGTCCGCGTGGGGACTGCACCGCTTCCGCGAGCTGACGGCAGACCTGAACACGCCGCTGCCGTTCGGCGTCGAACCCGCTGAGTTCCAGCGGCAGATGGCCGCCTACCAGCGCGGGCTCACCGAGGCGCTGCTCACCGAGTACCACGAGATCTTCCTGATCACGTCGGTGATCTGCGCGCTCGGAGCGCTGGGGTCTGTCCTCCTGCCCGGCAGGCGTCAGCAGACAGCGTCCGTCTCCGGCAGTCTGAGGTCCACCAGGTAGTTGGTGCCCACGCCGTCCACGCAGCCGATGCCCGCGAGGAACGCCGTGTGCTGGTTGCCGTTGTACGTCAGCAGACGCGCGCCGAGCGCGGCCGCGAGGTCCACGCCGGACTGGTAGGGCGTCGCCGGGTCACCGGTCGTCGAGACCACCAGCACCTGCGGCAGGCCCTTCACCGCCGGCGGATGCGGTGCCGACGTGTGCGGGGCCGGCCAGAACGCGCACGGGCCGAGTGCCGTCTCGTCGGTCGGGACCGTGTCGTTGCCCAGGAGTTCCAACAGCCTCCGACGGTTGGACTCCAGGGTGGCGCGGTCCTTGACCGGTGGTTCGTCGACGCAGCGGATGGCCACGAACGCGTCCTGGATGCGGCTGTAGGTGCCGTCCTGGGCGCGGCCGAGGTACTGGTCGGCGAGCTGCAGCAGGGTGGTGCCCTTGTTCTGCCGCAGCTCCTGCAGGCCCTTGAGCGCGGTCTCCCACAACCGGTCCGTGTACATCGCCTGGATGATGGCGGTGTTCGCGTCCGAGTGGGACAGCTTGCGGTCGCCCACCTGCATCGGTGTCTTCTTCAGCGGTTCGATCATCTGCCGGAACTTCGACTCCGCGGCCTTGGTGTCCGTGCCGATGGGGCAGTCGCGCTGGGCGCACCAGCTCGCGAAGCGCTCGAACGACTCCTCGAAGCCCTGCGCCTGACGTGCCGACGCCGCCACCTTGTCGCCGTCGACCTCCACCGCGCCGTCGAGCACCATCGCGCGCACGTTGCGCGGGAACATCTCCGCGTACAAGGTGCCCAGACGTGTGCCGTAGGAGTAGCCGAGGTAGCTCAGCTTCTTCTCCCCCAACGCGGCGCGCAGCACGTCGACGTCACGCACGACGTCGCGCGTGCCGACGTTGCGCAGCAGGTCGATGCCGCTGCGCTGGGCGCACTTCTCGACGAAGAACTTGTTCTCGGACTCCACGGCGTTCGCGGTCTCGCCCTTGGGGCGGAGCCGTTGCGCGTCGCGTTCGGCGTCGGTCAGGCACTGCACGCGGGGCTGGCTCGCCCCGACACCGCGCGGGTCGAAGCCCACCACGTCGAAACGCTTGCCCACCGGGTTGCCCGCCTGCATGTTCGCGACGTGCGCCATGCCGGAACCGCCGGGGCCACCGGGGTTCACGACCAGGGAACCGACCCGTCGTCCCTGTTCGACGGCGGGCCTGCGCAGCAGTCCGACCGTGATCGTGCCCACGTCCGGCTTCTCGTAGTCGAGCGGAACCTGCAGGCGCGCGCACTGGATGCCCTCGCGTTCGAACAGGTTCTTGCTCTTCGCATCGGTCGCGTAGGGCTGGCACGCACCCCACGACAACGCCTGCGCGTAGAAGCGCTCAAGGCCCTTGCGCGCGGCGACGGGACTGCCGTCGATGCGTGCGAAGGACGTGGACGTGCTGAGCACGATGATCAAGGCGAACAAGGCCGCGGTGACTCGGGATCGCCTCTTCGTCATTAGGCGCACCGGGTTCCGTCAGCGGGCAGGCTCTGGTCGATCAGGTACTTCACGCCGGCGTCGTCCACGCACTTCTCGCCCTGCAGGAAGACCGTGTGCTGCACGCCCTCGAACGTGAGCAACCGCGAGTTGAGCGCCTTGGCCAGGTTCACGCCCGCCTCGTACGGCGTGGCGGGGTCGCCGGTCGTGGAGATGACCAGCAGCGGCGGGATGCCGTCGGCCTTGGGCTGGCCGGTGCGGGCGGACACCGGTGCCGGCCAGAACGCGCACGAGTCGAGTGCCGCGCCCGGCGGGTTGCCGTCGTCGAGGAACGGCGCTGCCGCCTTGTACTGCCTGGCGCTCTCCAACAGCGCGTTCTTGTCCGTGAGACGCGGGTCGTCGACGCAGTGCACTGCGCTGAACGCGTCCGTGATGGTCGAGTACTGGCCCTGGTCGTCCCGGTCGAAGTAGGCGTCGGCGAGGGCCAGCAGCACCCGGCCCTTGCCGTTCTTCAGCTCGGTGAGGCCGTTGAGCAGGACCGGCCACAGCTGTTCCGTGTACAACGCCTGGATGGTGGCGGTGATGGCGTCGTTGTAGGACAGCTTGCGG
>JASLAV010000176.1 GCA_030146905.1 Lentzea sp.
GGTCCGGGGAGCTGTAAACGCAGTCGATCGCGGCCTCGGTGACACCGTAGGTGTTGAAGACCTTCATCCGGCCGTCCAGCAACTTGGTGGCCATTTGGTAGTCGCGGCCGTGCCAGGCATCTGCACCGGAGACGAGCACTCGCATCGACTCCATCGCGGCCGGCCGGGTCACGAGTGCTCGGGTCAGCGGATTCACCAGCGCGGGTGTGGTGTCGAGGATCGTCACGCGGTTCGCGGCAATGACGTCCGCGACCAGCTCCGGGTCCGTCCGCGCCTCGTCCGGGCACACGACCAAGGTGCCGCCGAAGTAGAGCGAGCGGCCGAAGTCACCGTTGAACACGTCGAACGCGACTGAGCACAGCTGAAGGCATACCGGGTCGTGGTCGTGCAGACCGTAGGCGTGTCCGTAGGCCTCGCACGTGGTCGCGAACTGGCGGTGGGTGATGAGCACTGCCTTGGGTGTGCCAGTCGTGCCAGAGGTGTAGATGGCGTATGCGAGCGCGTCCTGCCCGAGCCCCGTGCGCTCAGGCGCGCTCGGCGCTGAGGAGGGCTCGCCGAGCTCGATCACCGGGCCGCTGAAGTCCTCCGGCACCCGATGGCGCTGTGCGGGTTCGGTGAGGACTGCCTTCGCCCCGCAGTCGGCGATCATGAATCGCAGCCGCTCGTCAGGGTTCATGACCTCGAGCGGGATGTACATCGCGCCCAGTGCGAACACTCCGAGCACAGCGACCACGGGAAGGTCACCCCTGCCCAGAAGCAGTGCCACGCGGTCGCCCGGTTCCACGCCGGCACGGGCCAGGTCGTCCGCGACGGCCATGGCGGCGCGGTGCAGCTGGGCGTAGGTCAGCGTCCGGTCGCGGTAGACGACGGCGGTGTGCTCCGGGCGTGTTCGCGCGAACATGCCCACGCGTTCGTGCAACGTGATGGCGGCGGGATCAGGTGCGTCGGCGTTGGACAGTTCACGCAGCCTGCCGCGTTCAGCCGAGTCGAGCACGTCGATGTCGGCCACCGGGATGAGCGGTGTCATGACTATTTGGGTGAGCGCGGTCGTGAGGTGGCGGACGACTCGCGCTGCGAGTTCGGATACGACGAGACCTGTGTCGACATCCAGCACCAGGTCGACGCCGTCCTCACCGAAGCTCCCGAGGAGACACGCCTCCACATCGGGTGCGTGCTGCTGGATGGGCTGTACCGCGACGCCCATCGCCGCCCCGACGAGGTCACTGAGTTCGGAGGGCAGGCCGGGCAGGTCTCGCGCTGCCTCGTCGATGACGTGTTCCAGGCGTTCCACGTGCGTGCCTGCGGTTTCGCCGTCGAGCTTGGGCGCCCAGAGCGGCACCCGCACCCGCGGGTCGTCGAAGGACGAGGTGCACACCAGGGTGTCCTCGCGGTTGCCATAACGCGCGGACACGACGCCCGCCGTCGCCGCAAGCACCGAGAGCAATCTGCGCGGTGAGGAGTCCACGAGCGCTACCAGGCGGGCGGCGACGTCTTCGGCGAGCGTGATCTGGTGCCGCCGCCGATCTCCCGGCTCACCGGACTGCCCGAACAGAGCGGAGAGCGCGGCGGCGGGCTCGACGGCGTCGAGCCGCTCGTGCCATCGCCGCCGCTGCGCCCGCCCCGTGGTGGCAGTGGCTCGCACCCTGCGGGCGATCTCACGTCGCGCGTGCGTGTGGGTCATCGTCTGCGCCTCCCGCGCACGCTCGTCGATTCGGTCCACTCAGGACCAGAGCACCAGGTCGCCGGCACGGGTGCGGCCGACGAACGAGCTGACGCTGATCCGCTCGGCGCCGGCACTCGCCTCGATGCTGTGGAAGTTGCGGCTGTTGAACAGCACAAGCTCGCCCTCGGCCGGCTCGATGCACGCGCGTTCGCATCCGGCGACGAGCGACTGGTCGTAGCCGTAGCTGTCCGGGATCAACGCCTCCTCAGCGCTCGGATCCCAGGGGCGGCGGTAGACGTAGGTCGCGCCACCACTCTCGGGCACCTGGCAGTAGATGTTCCAGGTGATCTGGGCGTCGATCTCTCCGATGGCCCAGCCAGGCGCGTCGTGCGGCGCCCAGTCGCAGTGCACCAGCCCCTTGCGAATCATCCGGACCAACCCGGCGAAGTACTCCTCGCCTCCGGCTTCGTGAGCCAGGCCGACGTTGCCCGGCCACGCCGCGGCGAGCGCGTCCACCACCAGCTCCAGCAGATCGCCGCTCTGCTCGAACACGGCACGGCGGCGTTCGTTCGCAGACCCCGCGGCCGCGAAGTAGGCGCTGCGCCCGGCCTCGTCGAGCCTGTGCTCGAACTGCGTGATCCCGATCCGCCCGATCGGCGGATCGACATCGCGGTAGTAGTCCATCCCGTGCCGTTCGACGCCCTCGATGGCGGAGCACCTCGCCTCCTCGCTGAGGAAGTCCGAGATCGCGATGGCCGCTATCTCGTTGTCCAGCAACGCCTCCAGCAGTTGCGCGGTCAGCTTGTCCGCACGCACGAGCTCCCAGCCCATGTGAATCTCTCCCCCGGTTGTTCAGCGTGTGATGCCGACCTGGCGCACCACGTCGGCCAGTCGGTTCCCCGCGACACCTGCGAGCGGGAAGGCGTCCGGGGTGACCGCGCGGCGCATGACCAGTGCCTCCACCTGCTCCACGAACTCGTCGAGCAGTGCGCTCGCTTCCAATGCGGAGCAGGCGTCGGTCGCGTGGACCAGTTCAACCACCAGCCGGTCCTCGATGCCGGTGATGACGACGTCCAGCAGATACCGTCGTGGCGCGGCCGGACTCACCAGTTGCGACGGTGACTGGCTCGGCGAGCCGAACACCTCGCTCCTGCCGGGACGGTCGAACCAGCCGAGGTAGTTGAAGCTGATCTCGGACTGCGGCAGCCCGGCCAGGTCGTCGTCCCCGCCGTCAGTCAGATAGCGAAGCAGGCCATAGCCGATCCCGTTGTCGGGCACCCGATCGAGCTGCCGCCGTACGGACTCCACGACGTCGTCCAGCCCGGCCGTGCCGGACAACGACAGGACCACTGGATGGATCGCGGTGAACCAGCCGACTGTCCTCGAGACATCGGTGCGGTCGTCGATGTGCTCACGACCGTGCCGTTCCAGCTCGATCTGGACCGCGGTACGTCCGGTGCGGGCGCGCCACGCGAGGTTGAACGCGGCCAGCAGCACGTGCAACACGGACGTCCCCGAGGACCGGAACACCTTACCGCGCAGTGCGCGCACGGTCTCCGGTGCGACCTCCTTTGTAGCGGTGGCACTGCGGGCGACCGTGTTTAGCACGTCGGCATCGCTGTCGACGAACGCCGACGACGCGGCTGCCGCGTCTGGAACCGACCGCCAGTACTCCGCCTGACCGCGCACTCGCGCGGAGTGTGCGTACGCCGTCAGTGCCCGGCTCCACTCCCGGAAGGACGTCGTCTTGGCCGGCAGCACGACCTCGGCGCCTTCGAGCAGGGCCCGGTAGGCGGTCGCCAGGTCCTCCACGAGCACGCGCATGGAGACGCCGTCGACCACGAGGTGGTGCACGGCGATGAGCAGGCGGCCCGGCCGCCCCGTCCCGAGGCGGAAGAGCACTGCGGTCAGCAGCGGCCCTTCGGCGAGGTCGATCTCTTCCTGAGCCTTCGCGGTCGCGGCGTCGACCGCCTCGCGTTGGGCGATCTCGTCCAGGTGGGCGAGGTCGGCCACGGCGAGCGCCGGCGGCCGGTGTTCCGCCGCGACCAGCTGCCGCCACTGACCGTCCTGTTCCGTGAAACAGCTGCGCAGCCCGTCGTGGTGGCTGACCAGAGCGGCAAGGGCGGCACGCAACAGGGCCTCGTCCACCTCGGCCGCGACGTCGACGAAGATCGCCTGGTCCCAGTGATGGGAATGAGGCAACCGCTGCTCGAAGAACCAGCGCTGGATCGGCGTCAGCACGACCTCGCCAACGGGCTCGTCGCTCGCCGAGTCGGCCTCGGTGGGCACGTGGGCGACGGCCGCGAGCCGCTCGATCGTCTCCTCTTCGAGGATCTGCCGGGAGGTGACGCGGATGCCCGCGGCGGACGCCCGCGCGGACACCTGCAGGCTGGTGATCGAGTCGCCACCGAGGACGTAGAAGCTGTCGGTCACACCGATCCGGTCGTTCTTGAGCACCTCCCGCCAGATCTCGAGGAGCGTGGCCTCGGTCGAGGTGCGGGCGGCGGTGACCTCATGCCGTTCCGCCGCCGCGCCGACCATGCGCTCCAGCACGGCGCGTTGCGCCGGTGACAACTTCGCCATCCGGGCGGAGAGGTCGTCAGAAGGCATAGTCAGGCTCCATTTGTTCTGGCTTCGACGGTGAATTGAATTCGATTCTCAGCAGGCCAGTCGAACACTGGCAAGGCGAACGCGACCGGAAGTCGCCGTTGTCCTGTCGACAGGACGTTTCCTCGCCAGGAAGGACGATCCGGCACGCCCTCGGTGGCAGCATCGCGGCATCCCGAGCGCGCGTCGTGCCACCTTCAACGGAGGACCCAAATCATGTTCGACATCATCGTCGTCGGCGCCGGGTCCGCAGGGACGGCGAGCGGGTTGCTGTTGTCCCGCGCGGGCCATCGAGTGCTGATCCTCGACCGCACGGCGTTTCCGTCACGAACCCTCTCCACGCTCTACATCCAGCCGCAGGGCATCGAACTGCTCGCACGTTGGGGCGTCCTCGACGCTGTCGCCGAGAGCGGGTGTCCTCGGCTGGATCGCATCACCTACGGTGTCGGTGATGTCCTGCTGAACGGCAGAGCCCCCTTGCAGCAAGGCATCCAGGGCGTGTACGCGCCAAAGCGCGAGGTGCTCAGCGCAGTCTTGGCCGACGCGGCGGTCGCCGCCGGCGCCGAGATCCGCGAGCACGCCAAGATCGTCGACCTGGTTCGCGAGGACGGGCGAATCACCGGCGTGACGTACCGAGACGCCTCCGGTGCGATGGTCAGCGAACACGCCCGCCTGGTGGTCGGCGCCGACGGTATGCGCTCGACCGTCGCCGCCCTGGCGGAAGCACCGATGCAGCACACCGATCCGCTCAAGACCTGCGTGTATTACGGGCACTGGCTTGACCTGCCCGCGTGCTTCGAGTTCTACGAACAGGTCGGAAACTGGATCTCGGTAATTCCGACGAACGACGGCGAAACAATTGTCGCGGTGTATTTCCCGCAGCACGAGTTCGACATCGTCCGCAAGGATCCGGAGCCGGCGTACCACGCGGCCGTCCGCGCGACGGCACCAACGCTGGCCGACCGGATGACCAGCGCACGTCCAGTCGACCGGCTGCGCGGCACCGGCGCCCAGCAGAACTTCTTCCGCGTTCCGTGCGGC
>JASLAV010000770.1 GCA_030146905.1 Lentzea sp.
GGTCTGCGCCTGGGCCACACGCCGTTCGACTTGAAGTGGTGAGCAGTGAGCAGTATTGAACGGGATGGTGCGCCCGATCAAGGCATTGACGCCTTTTTTGTTGTATCGGTGAATGTTTCGAAATCCTTCAATGTTATCGAAAACATTTTCGAAACCCCGTTCGACGAGATCAGCCGAGCGGTCGCGCGATGTGGCCGGCGGCGTCTCAGGCAGCTCCTGCCAGGGCCGCGGTGGGGGAACGCCTCGTCACGAATGGACGGACGACCGTCCGTGAACCCGTTCTGGCAACACCCTTCTGGGCGCTGCCAGAACGGGTAGGGGGAGCTACCTGGCCGCGACGACGGTGGTCTCGGCCACGCGCTCGTTGTCGACCGGGTTGTTGTCCTCACGGCCGTCGAGGCGCACCCGCGCCTTGAGCGTCGCCTTGCCGAGTGCCGCGTCGTCCGCGGTGTAGGTGTAGCTGAACGGCACGGTCACCGTGCTGTCCTCCGCCACGTGCCGGCGAACCGAGGCGACGACGTCGTGGTAGCCGTCCGTCCTGCGGCGGAGCAGTTCGACCACGGTGTCCTCGGCGTAACGGGTGTTGCCGACCGACACCTCGACCTGTCCGGTCTCGCCGGCCTTCGCGGTGGCGGGCGCGAGGACGCCCGTCACGGTCACGTCGTGCGTCTCGACCTTCACCGTCCTGGTGGAGGAGCCGGAACGGCCGTCCGCCGTGTACCCGCTGATCGTGAGCTCGTACTCGCCGTCGGAGGCGTACCGGTGCGAGACTTCCGAGTAACCGGGAGGCAGGACCGCGGCGGGCGTGCCGTCGCCGAAGCGGACCTCGCCACCCGCGAGCAGGCGGCCCGCGGGGTCGCCCTGGTCGATGCCGAACCGGACCTCGTCGAAGACCCCGGGGTGCTCCGGCGTCATCCACGACGTGCCGGGCCTGATCTGCGGTGCGTCCGCCAGGCGCAACGTCAGCGCCGTCGTGGAGTAGTCGTCGTTCGCGACCCGGAGGTAGTAGGTCTCACCGGGGGACGTGGTGAAGATCGCCGGGTCGTGGCTGGACCGCATGCAGTCCACCTCGGTCAGCGCGGTGCCGCGGAAGACGGCGATGGACGCGCCGCTGGAGGTCTGGGTGACCTCGGCCGAGAGGATCCGCGCGCGGTCGGCGGTGTGGCGGAACCACACCGACCGGGTGGAGGAGTTCTCGCAGCTCGGCTTGGGTTCGCCCGCTTCCAGCGTGGCGGCTCCCGTGTCACCCGCGACGTCGGTGTCCAGTGGCAGGTCGGCGGCCGCCGCGAGGTCGTCGTTGGCCGCTCTCGGCACCAGCTCGAGGCCGAACGTGACCGGCCCGGCGAACCGCGTGTCCTGCAGGAGGAAGTGGTAGGTGGTGCCCGCCGTCACCGCGAACGTGGCCGAACCGCCGCCGTGCGGGTACTGGCAGGCTCCCGGCGTCCACGTCAGCGCGCCGCGCTCGCCGGTGTAGGCCGAGATTGCGGGCTTCCGGTCGTTCTCGCGGTCGGTCGCCATCCTGACGAAGCCGTCCGCGGGCGCGGTGTAGCGGAACCAGACGCTGTTGGTGGACCACGAGCAGTGCCACGGGTCGTCGTCCGCCGCCGTGCTCTCGCGCGTGTCCACTGTGGAGCTGAACGGCAGCGAGGTGATCGCCGTGGCGCCGGAGAAGTCGTCGTTGGACGGTGGTGCCGCGTGGGCGGCACCCGGTATCAGCGCGGCTGCCAGCACGACGACCGCACCGATGATCGATGAGCGCAAGTGGAACCCCAGTGTTCGCGGGCCGCTTCCGCGCGGCCTCTGATGATCAGAAGACGCGCGAAGTGCTGCTGGGGATGGCTCGGCGGGAGAATTGGGTCATCCGCCGCAACGGCCCTGCGGCCGATGGGAGATGACCGCCTCGGCCGGTGCGCTCAGCGCTCGGTGGACGTGCGCTGCTCCGGCAGCGGCTCCTGGAACAGGTTCGTCCAGGCGGGCTGGTCGTGGTGGGACGCACCGGTGCTCGCGTGCGAGCTGTGCGTCTCGGGGTGGCTGAACAGGTTGTCCGTCGAGGACAGGGTCATGTGAGTGTTTTCCGTTCTGTGACAGGGCAGACCAAGACTTCAGAGCGCGTCTGAACGTCTTCGCGTCTCGTGCGGGCCGAGGCCGGCGATGACAGGCCGGAGGAGCGCACAGCGTGAGAGGTCCGGGTGTTGCGGAGCGCAGACGCCCGTGGGACCAACCGTACACCCCTTCCACTCGAACACCGGTGAGGTTTCGCGTGTTGCCCCTCGGAGTCGCGGTTTCGCCCTGAGCCGGGCGCCGGAGTCTGCTCTTGTGCCAGGCGTCCGGCCATGCCTATATTTGCCGAAACGACCATATGTAAGCGCTTACATAACACAAGGTGACATGTAAGCGCTTACATAGTACCGACAGTGACGACGGGACGGCGGCAACGCGATGGGGAAGCGACAAGCCTCGCCTGAGGCCAAGGCGGCGGGAGCGACGATCTACTCGGTCGCCGAACGCGCCGGCGTCAGCATCGCCACCGTCTCGCGGGTGCTGCAGGGCGCGACGGTCGTGGCCGAGACCACCCGGCAGAAGGTGCTCACCGCCGTCGAGGAGCTCGGGTACGTGCCGCTCGGGGCGGCGAGGAGTCTCGCGGTGCGCCACCACGAGGCGCACGGGCTCGTGCTGCCGGAGCTGTCCGGCCCCTACTACGCCGAGTTGCTCATGGGCTTCGAGGCCCGTGCCGCCGAGCTCGCCCAGTCCATCGTGCTCGTGCTCACCAACAGCCGCACCGACCTGACCGCGGCGGTGCGGCAGCTCGCGACCAGGGTCGACGCCATCGCGGTGTTCGGGTCGCCGGCGGTCTCGGCCGACCTGGTGCGGCTGCTGCGCGCGAAGAAGCCGGTCGTCGTCATCGCGGGTGAGCCGCAGGACGGGGTCGAGACGATCGTGGCGGAGAACCTGGAGAGCGCACGGGAGCTGGCAGGACACGTGCTGGACCACGGCAGGAGGCGCGCGCTCTTCGTCGGCGACCCCGACAGCGGGCCGGACATCCGCAACCGGTACGCGGGGTACGTCGCCGCGCACCGGGACCGGGGTCTCGACGCCGCGGAGCCCGTCCGCGTCGCCCTGTGCGAGGCCGACGGCTTCGCGTTCGCGCGGCGGCTGCTCGCCGGCGAGCACGAGGCGGACGCGCTGATGTGCGCCAACGACGAGCTCGCGTTGTCGATCATGACCACGCTGCAGGACGCGGGCCGCGACGTGCCCGGTGAGATCGCGGTGGCCGGCTGGGACGACGTCATGACCGCGCGGTACGTGCGGCCGGGGCTCACCACCGTCCGCCAGCCCGTCCACGAGCTCGGCGCGCTGGCCGCCGGCCGCCTGCACGAACTGGTGAGCGGCGAGCCGCCGCGGTCGCACCCGCAGACGCTGCCGACGCAGCTGGTGGTGCGCTCGTCCTGCGGCTGCCCGTCCACCACCTGACGACCACCGTCCACGGGAGACGAGAGGAAGCGAGGAGCAATGGTGCACAGGACTTCCAAGACGCTCGCGGGGGTGTCAGCCCTGGTCCTGGTGCTGGCCGCCTGCGGGCGGGGCGACGAGGGGACCGGTGGCGACACGGGCGCCGGCATCTCGTCCGGCCCCGCCACGGGCACCGTCACCGTCTGGGCCATGGGCGCCGAGGGGGAGAAGCTGCCCGCGCTCGCGAAGGAGTTCGAGGACGCGAACCCCGGCGTCGACGTCCAGGTGACCGCCATCCCGTGGGATGCCGCCCACAACAAGTTCACCTCGGCGATCACGGCGGGCCAGGCGCCCGACGCGGCCATGGTGGGGTCGACGTGGATGGGCGAGTTCGCGGGCATGGGCGCGCTCGACCCGACGCCTCCCTCGATCGACGAGAACGCGTTCTTCGAGGGCGCGCAGCGCACCACCGAGGTCGGCGGGACCTCCTACGGCATCCCCTGGTACGTCGAGACGCGGCTTCTCTTCTACCGCAAGGACCTGGCCAAGACGGCCGGGTACGAGACGCCTCCCACCGACTGGCAGGGCCTGAAGGAGATGGCCAAGGCCATGCAGGCCAAGGCCGGCGCCAAGTGGGGGATCGGGCTGCAGGCCGGCGGCACCGGCTCGTGGCAGACCGTGCTGCCCTTCGCGTGGTCCAACGGCGCGGCGCTGACCAAGGACGACGACGCCGCCTACAACTTCGACAGCCCCGAGATGCTGGAGACGCTGCGGTACTACGGCTCGTTCTTCTCCGAGGGGATCGCCGACAAGGAGGCGCCCGCGCAGCCCACCACCGAACCGGACTTCGCCAGCGGGCGCGTGCCGATGTTCATCTCCGGCCCCTGGATGATGTCCGCGGTGGAGAAGGTCGGCGGCCCCGGCTTCGCCGACAAGTACGGCGTCGTGCCGATGCCGGTCAAGAAGACCTCGTCGAGCTTCGTCGGCGGGTCCAACCTCGTCGTGTTCAAGGAGACCAGGAACCGCGACTCCGCCTGGAAGTTCGTCAACTGGCTGGCGGACCCGCGGACGCAGGTGAAGTGGTACCGGCAGTCGACGGACCTGCCCTCGGTCAAGAGCGCGTGGCAGGACCCCGCCCTCACCGCCGACGCCAAGCTGGCCGCCTTCGGCAAGCAGCTCGACACCGCGCAGTCACCGCCGACCTTCCCCACGTGGGAACAGGCGATCACCGCGCTCGACACCGAGGTGGAGAAGGTCGCCCGCTCCGGCGCGGACCCGGCCGGCGCGCTCAAGGCAGCCCAGGCGTCCGCCGACTCCATCGGCACCGGCCGGTGAGCTCGTCCACGGCGGTGGGCGCGCGGAGCCGTCGCCGGCGAGGGGTGGAACGGGCGGCGTGGCTGCTGATCCTCCCGTTCTGCCTGCTGTTCGCGGTCTTCACGGCGTGGCCGGTGGTCCAGTCGCTGTTCATGAGCTTCACCGACACCCGCAACCGCGACCTGCGCACGCCCTTCGCCGTGGAGTTCGTCGGGCTCGGCAACTACGTCCAGGCGTTCGCCGACCCCGTCTTCCGCACGGCGGCCGCGAACACCGCGTACTTCGTGCTGGCCGGCGTGCCGCTGACGCTGCTCATCGCGCTCGCGGCCGCCGTCGTGCTGGACAAGGGGATCACGCGCCTGCGCGCGGTGTTCCGGCTGGGCTTCTACCTGCCGGTCATCACCTCGATCGTCGCGGTTGCGGTGGTGTGGAGGTTCCTGCTGCAGGACGAGTTCGGCCTCATCAACACCGCGCTCGGCTGGGTGGGGATCGACGGCCCGAACTGGCTCGGCGACCCGGACTGGTCGATGCCCGCGCTGATCCTCATGGCGGCGTGGCGCAACTTCGGCACCGCGATGATCATCTTCCTGGCGGGGCTGCAGGCGGTTCCCGCGTCGTTGCACGAGGCGGCGTCGATCGACGGCGCCGGGCCGGTGCGGCGGTTCCGGTACATCACGCTGCCGTTGCTGCGCCCGACGCTGCTGTTCGTCTCGGTGACGACGGCGATCGGCTACCTGCAGTTCTTCGAGGAGCCCTACGTCATGACCAACGGAGGTCCGCTCAACTCGACGATCTCCGCGTCGATGTACACCTACCGGCAGTTCGGGTTCGGCAACTACGGCTACGCCTCCGCGATGAGCTACCTGGTCTTCGTGGTCATCGCGGTCGTCACCGCCCTGCAGTTCCGCCTGCTGCGGGAGAGGGGATGACGATGACCTCAGGCCGTTCGCACAACCGCTGGTGGCTCTACGTCCCGCTCACGCTCGCGTTCGCCGCCGTGGTCTCGCCCTTCGCCTGGATGGTCCTGGGCAGCTTCAAGGGCGAGGGCGAGATCCGGGCGAACCCGCCGACGTGGCTGCCGCAGAGCGCCTCGCTGGACAACTACACGCAGCTGTTCTCCCGGCTGCAGTTCGGCACGTACTTCCTCAACTCGGCGATCGTCGCCGTGCTGGTGACCGCGGGGAACCTGATCTTCTGCTCGATGGTCGGCTACGCGCTCGCCAAGCTGGAGTTCAGGGGCAAGCGGGCGCTCTTCGCGGTCGTCATGGCGACCCTGATGATCCCCGGCGTGGTCACGTTCGTGCCGCTGTACGTCCTCGTCGTCAACGCGGGCCTGGCGAACTCGCTGCCCGCGCTGATCCTGCCGTTCCTCGTCTCGCCGTTCGGCGTCTTCCTGATGCGCCAGTTCATCATCGGCCTGCCGGGCGAGCTGCTCGACGCCGGACGTGTCGACGGCGCGGGCGAGGTGCGCATCTTCGTCCGGATCGTCCTGCCGCTGTGCGGGCCCGCGCTCGCCACCCTCGGCATCCTCACGTTCCTGGGCAGCTGGAACAACTTCCTCTGGCCGCTGGTGGTGGCGCAGCAGGAGAGCCAGTTCACGCTGCCCGTCGCGCTCGCCCTCTACTCGACGGGGCAGAACTCCATCCAGTACGGCCTGCTCCTCGCCGGGGCCACCATCGTCGTCGTCCCGGTCCTGCTCGTGTTCCTCGTCTTCCAGCGGCGCTTCATCGAAGGCATCGCGACCACCGGCATCAAGTGAGAAGTCCGAAGGGGACTCACATGGAACCGCCAGCCAGGATCAGCCGCAGAACCCTGCTCACCGCGACCGCGGCCACCGCGTCCGCCCTGGTGCTCCTCCCGACCGCGTCCGCGGTGCCGAGGCGCGGGTTCGACCCCGTCCGGGTGCGGGGCTGGGCCGGGGACACGTGGCGCAGCCTCGTCGCGATGACCCCGGCGGTCACGGGCCTGCCCGCGGACAACATCCCGGAGTCGCTCGCCGCGTCCGACCGCTCCGGCTACACCTCACCGACGAACATCGGCGGCTACCTGTGGTCGGCGGTCGTGGCCGGGGAGCTCGGCCTCATCTCGCGTGACGAGGCGTCGGCGCGGCTGGTCCGCACGCTCACCACCCTGGAGCGGATGGAACACCACGCCCCGAGCGGCATGTTCTTCAACTGGTACGACGAGGAGACAGGGGAGGCGCTGCGCTCCTGGCCGGGCACCGGAGCGGTGGTCCACCCGTTCTGCTCCAGTGTGGACAACGGCTGGCTCGGTGCGGCACTGCTCGTCGTCGCGCAGGCCGACCGCGCGGCAGCGGCGCTCGCCCGGCGGCTCTTCGCGCGCATGCGGTGGGACGCCTTCTACAACCCCGGCGACGACCCCGCGCACCCCGTGCGGCCGGGAGGCCTGATCCACGGCGGGTTCTTCCCGTTCGACCACGACCGGCCCGGCGGCGTCTACCAGGGCACGCACATCGGTGGCGACCCGGTATGGCTGACCACGCACCACTACGACACCACGGTGTCCGAGACGCGCATCACCAGCTACCTCGGCATCATCACGGGCCGGATTCCGCCGAAGCAGTACTTCGCGATGTGGCGGACGTTCCCGGCCTCGTGCGACTGGTCGTGGCACGAGATGCAGCCGGTCGGCGAGAACCGGACGTACTACGGCATCGAGGTCTTCGAAGGCGCCTACACCTACCGCGGCATGCGGATCGTGCCCGGCTGGGGCGGGTCGATGTTCGAGGAGCTGATGCCGGACGTGTTCGTGCCGGAGGCGAGGTGGGCGCCGCGGTCGTGGGGCCGCAACCACCCGCTGCACGTCCGTGCGCAACGCGAGCACGGACTGGTCGAGGCTGGGTACGGCTTCTGGGGCTTCAGCCCGTCGAGCAACCCCTTCGGCGGCTACCGCGAGTACGGCGTCGACGCGCTCGGCATGGGGCCCGGCGACGAACCCGGCAATCCGGCCAACGGCTACTTCTCCGACCAGGAGATGACGAACTACGACGCCGGCTTCGGCGAGTGCCGGCCGGCCACCGCGCCGACGCCGTCCTACGGCGACGGCGTGGTCACCCCGCACGCCGCGTTCCTGGCGATGATGCACGAGCGCGACGAGGCGTACACCAACCTCGCCGCCATCCAGGACGACCTCCGCGCCTACGGCAGGGGCGGGTTCTTCGACGCGGTCGCCGTGCGGTCGGGCACCGTCGCGCGGCGCTACCTCTCCCTGGACCAGGCGATGGTCATGGGGGCGATCGGGAACGTGCTGTGCCACGACGTGATCCGAAGGGCGTTCGCGACACCGGCCGTCGAACGCGCGCTGCGTCCGGTGATCGGTGCGGAGGAGTTCGGCGCGAGCCGGGTCTGATCAGTTCAGGAGGGAATGGCATGCGGCCTGTGCGGCTGGTCTCCGAGGACGGTGTCGAGTACCGCGACCTCAACGGCAACGGCGTCATGGACCCCTACGAGGACCCGCGGCTGCCCGTGGCCGATCGGGTGGCGGACCTGCTGGGCCGCCTGTCGCTGGAGGAGAAGGCGGGACTGCTGTTCCACACCGTCATCGAGGCGGGCGAGGACGGCACGGTGAAGGAGGCTCCCGGCGCCATCAGCAAGTCGCCCACGAGCGTCGTGGTGAAGCAGAAGCACCTCTCGCACTTCAACGTGCACGCACTGCACGACGCGCGCATGGCGGCGCGCTGGTACAACAACCTCCAGCTCATCGCCGAGAGCACCCCGCACGGGATCCCGGTGACCATCTCCACCGACCCGCGGCACGCGTTCATCGAGAACGCCGGGGTGTCGTTCAGCGCCAAGGCCTTCTCCCAGTGGCCCGAGTCACTGGGCCTGGCCGCGCTGCGCGATCCCGCGCTCGTGCACCGGTTCGCGGACATCGCCCGCCAGGAGTACGTCGCGGCCGGCATCCGCTGCGCGCTGCACCCGGCGATCGACCTGGCGACCGAACCGCGGTGGGCCAGGCAGGCGGGAACGTTCGGGCAGGACACCGCCCTGACGGCCGAACTGGCCGTGGCGTACGTGCGCGGTTTCCAGGGCGAGTCGCTGGGACCGGACTCGGTCGCCTGCACCAGCAAGCACTTCCCCGGCGGCGGCCCGCAGAAGGACGGTGAGGACGCGCACTTCCCGTACGGCCGTGAGCAGGTCTACCCAGGCGGACGCTTCGACGACCACCTCGCACCCTTCCGCGCGGTCGTCGAGGCGGGCACCGCCGCCGTGATGCCGTACTACGGGATGCCCGTCGGCCTGGAGGTCGACGGCGAGGCGATCGAGGAGGTGGGCTTCGGCTACAACCGGCAGGTGGTCACCGGGATGCTGCGAGACCGCCTCGGCTTCGACGGCGTGGTGCTCACCGACTGGGAGCTAGTGATGGACAACCACGTCGGCGACAAGGTGCTCCCCGCCCGCGCCTGGGGTGTCGAGCACCTCGACGCGCACGGGCGCATGGAACTCATCCTCGACGCGGGCGCCGACCAGTTCGGCGGCGAGGAATGCGTCGACGTGCTGCTCGAACTGGTGGCACAGGGTCGTGTAACGGAGGCGCGGATCGACGAGTCGGCGCGCAGGCTGCTCACCGTGAAGTTCCGCCTGGGCCTGTTCGACGACCCCTTCGTCGACGAGGACCGGGCTGCGGAGGTCGTGGGACGGCAGGACTTCCGCGACGAGGGCCACGCCGCGCAGGCGCGTTCGGTCACGGTACTGCGGTCGGGCTCCGAGGCGGCCGGGTTGCCGCTGGCGCCGGGGTTGAGGCTCTACGTGGAGAACTTCTCGCCCGAGGTCGCCGCACGCCTCGGAACCGTTGTGGCCACACCGGAAGAGGCCGACGTGGCGCTCGTGCGGCTCATGGCCCCGTTCGACCCGCGGTCGGACCTGTTCCTGGAGTCGTGGTTCCACCAGGGTTCGCTCGAGTTCCAGCCGGGCTTGCCCGTGCGCCTGGCCCGGATCGCCGAGGCCTGCCCGCTGGTCGTCGACGTGACGCTGGACCGAGCCGCGGTGCTGACACCGCTGCTCCAGGTCTCGTCGACGCTGGTGGTCAGCTACGGCACGACCGACGAGGCACTGGCCGACGCGCTGGCGGGCGTCATCCCGCCGGAGGGCAGGCTGCCGTTCGACCTCCCGCGGTCGATGGAGCAGGTGCGCCGCCACCACGAGGACGTCGCGGGCTACGAAGATCCTCTCTTCCCGTTCGGCCATGGTCTGTAGGTACCGTGCGGCGACACGGGAGGATCGACATGTCGGATCGCAGGACGGGTGGCGTCCTCGTCACCGGGGCGTCGCGGGGCATCGGCCGCGCGACGGCGGTGGCGTTCGCCGAACGCGGGTACAGGGTCGCGGTGCACTACAGCAGCCGCCGCGACGACGCCGAGAAAACCCTTGCCCAGCTGGCAGGGGAGGGGCACGCGCTGATCGGAGGCGACCTCGCCGACCCCGGCACCGCCAGGGACCTGGTCGCCGAGGCGGTGGACCGGCTCGGCACGGTGGACGTGCTGTTCAACAACGCCGCGGTCGCGCCGGGCGCCGGCAACCTGCACCGCATCGGCGACACCTCGTGGGACGAGTGGACCGGCGCGTGGCAGTCGATGCTCGCGGTGAACCTCCTCGGCGCGGTGAACGTCACCTGGGCGGTGGCGCAGCACCTCATCGACCGCGGGGCGCCCGGCAGCATCGTCAACGTCGGCTCGCGGGGCGCGTTCCGCGGCGAACCCGACTACCCCGCCTACGGGGCGAGCAAGGCGGCTCTGCACGCCTTCGGGCAGTCGGCCGCGGTCGCGCTCGCCCCGCACCGGATCTCCGTCACCTCGGTGGCGCCGGGGTTCATCGCCACCGAACGCCAGGCGGGGAAGCTCGACGGCGGCGAGGGCGACGCCGTGCGCGACCAGAGCCCGTTCGGCCGGGTCGGCACGCCGGAGGAGATCGCCGCCGCCATCGTCCACCTGGCCTCGCCGGAGGCCGCCTGGTCGTCGGGGGCGATCCTGGACCTGAACGGGGCGTCGTACCTGCGCACGTGACCGCCCGCGCGATCGCGGACCGGTTTCTGTTCCGGTCTCCGCCGCCGCCTCGTGCGGCGGGATGTTTGCGGATAATGCGCGCCTCGGCGGGCGGGCGCCACGGACTTCACTCACAGTTTGTGGCCAATTGACCACGCTGCGAGACTGTGGTTATAGTCGGGGCTATTCCACGTTGTGGGCCAAGAGCGGGATGCAGGGGGAATTGAACGGCCGGGGCCGACGTCGATCATGCGAATCGGCGTCCCGCCCCTTTGTGGTGCAATGCGTCGTAGAGGTGCATTACTGGGGGGTTCATTGATGTCGTACAAGGACGACGTCGACATTATCGTTCCGCGGCCGGCGAGCGCCAGATCCTGCGAGGGGGATGTCGCGACCGATGGCGGAGCGGTCGTGCGCGTTCCCATCAGCTCGCTGAGAACCACCGGATGGCTGCGGGTCCACGGCGAGGACCCCGAGCACGTCAGGTTGCTCGCCGAGTCGACGGCGCCGCTGCCGCCGGTGCTGGTGCACCGGCCGACCATGTGCGTCGTGGACGGCAGGCACCGGATGCGTGCGGCCGTGCTGCGCGGCGAGCTGACGTTGCCGGTCAGGTTCCTCGACTGCGACGAGGACAGGGCGTTCCTGCTGTCCGTGCGGGCCAACATCGAGCACGGCCTGCCGCTGTCGCTGGCCGATCGCAAGGCGGCCGCGGCGCGCGTCGTCGAACGGCACCCCGCGTGGTCGGACCGCAGGGTCGCGGCACTCGTCGGGCTGTCCGCCGACTCCGTCGCGGTCGTCCGGCGCACGGCGTCCGCGGGGTCCGGGCAGGTCACCGCCCGGATCGGGAGGGACGGCCGTGTCCGGCCGATCGATTCGGCCCAGGGCAGGTTGCGGGCGGGCAGGGTGCTGGCCGACCGGCCGGACGCGACGCTGCGGGAGATCGCGAAGGAGGCGGGCATCGCGCTCGGCACGGCGCGCGACGTGCGCGACCGCGTCCGGCGGGGCCTCGATCCCGTCCCCGAGCGCCGCGGCAGGGCGGCGGCGCCGCGCGAGGCCGAGCAGGCCTCGGTGGCGATGGAGGTGGAAGACGCCGTGGCGGCGCTGCAGGCGCTGAAGAAGGACCCGTCGCTGCGGTTCACCGAGTCCGGGCGCAGGCTGCTGCGCTGGCTCGTCGGCCACGCGGTCAAGCCGGAGGACCAGGCTTGGGTCGTGCCGTCCGTTCCCCCGCACTGCAAGGTGCTGATCGCCGACGTCGCGCGGCAGTACGCGCTGATGTGGCACGGGTTCGCGGAAGTGCTGGAACAGCAGGAACGCAAGGCGATCTGACCCGGCTCGTGTTCAAGTGTCGAGCCCGGCCGGTTGGACGCGGCGCCGTGCAGTGATTTGCTGATGATGCCCGCCAATGCAGCCGGGCAATTCAGTTCCCGGTATTCACGTCACTTTTCCCTCACCACCTTTCGGTGTCGATGGCGCACGGGCACGAATCCCGCCCGGCTGTGAATGAGGAGATCCCGGCATTGGCACACGAAACCGCAGTGGACATTCGCGCATGAGCGCGGTGCTGCCCGCGCCCGCGTTGCCGGCCCGTTTCGGCTGGTTCTGGACTGGCAGCGCGCTCAGCGCGATCGGCGACCGGCTCACCGGGTTCGCGGTGCCGAGCCTCGCCATCCTCGTTCTCGACGCGTCCGGCACCGAGGTCGGTGTGCTGGCCGCGCTGGGCTGGTTCGCCTATCCGGTGTTCGGGATGGTGGCGGGCGCGCTGGTGTCCCACGCGCCGCAGCGGCGGGTGATGGTCGCGGGCGAGCTGGTCAGGCTG
>JASLAV010000269.1 GCA_030146905.1 Lentzea sp.
CACACCCGCGATGACCACCGCGATTGCTTCCCAGACCGTCATGTCACCCCCTGGTACCCGATGGCTAGCGACGCTAACACCCCGTTCGGACCAGCGAAGTGTGGCGCTCACGACAGCAGGGCCGGCACTCAGCGTGAGTGCTGGCCCTGCTGTTCGTGTTCGGTTACGCGGCCTGACGCCTCCTGCCGATCACGCTGGCCCCGAAGCCGAAGGCCACGAGCAGCGCGCCGAGGAGGCCGAGACCCAGCACGCTGGCGCCCGTCTTGGCCAGCGCGTCACCGGAACCGCCCGCGGTCGCGGCCGGTGCCGGCGGTTCGGTGCTGCCCGCACCCTGGCCGGGCGCCACGTCGGGGACGACCCAGAAATCGGTGCTCCGCTCGCTGCCGGCGAAGACCTGCACGTGGTTGTCGTACTCGCCCTGGAACTTCCAGGGACCGTCGACGCGGGCCCAGTAGTCGCCGGCGGGCACGCGGTCGAAGCGCACGTTGCCCCTGTCGTCCGACATCGCCTCGGCGACGTCGACGCCCAGTTCGCGGTCGTGCAGCACGATCCGGGTGTTGCCGATCGCCTCACCGGGGTCGAGTGCGCGGTTGCCGTTGCGGTCGTAGATGAGGTAGCCCGTCATCGCGCCGAAACCACCGGGGACCCGCGCGGAGTCGAACGCTTCCGCGCCGTCCGTGTTCCAGCCGGCACCCGGCGAGAAGACGCAGCCCACGACGACCTTGCCGAAGCCGAGAGCCTCGTCCGGAACCGCCTCGACGGCGACGAACGTCCGCGTCTCGCCGGGACCCACCGTCACGCCCCCTGCGGGGCGGAGCAGGTCTCCCCAGCCCGTGGGCCTGTCGTGACCCGGCCGGCCGCCCAGCTGGTTGGAGTCGCCCGCGAAGTTGCACGCGGCCGTGATGCCGGTGATCGCCCGGTCGCTCGAGTTGGTCAGCGTGATCGTGACCCTGGCTTCCTCGCCCACCCGGTAGACGTCCTTGTCCAGCTCCATCTTCGCGGCGAGCGACTCGTGGTACGGCCGCTCCGCACGAGCGGTCAGGTCGACCGGCGCGCCGGGCTGCACGCGGACCTGCGCGTGCTTCTCGTCGTGGTGCACGACCCACCCGTCGGCGAGGGCGAAGCCCACGTAGTAGTCACCCGACGGAAGGCCCTTGAACGAGTAGCGGCCCTCGGCGTCCGTGGTGGTCTTGTAGTACTCGTACGGCACACCGCCGTTGGCCTTGACCTCTGCACCCGCTGCGGCCTCGCCCGCGTCCTGCTGCCCGTTGCGGTTCTTGTCCGTGTAGACGACACCGGTGACATCACCCTTGGTCTGCACGACGTCGACCCAGCCGGAGTAGCCGCTGCGCGGGTTCCGCTGACCGGCGTGGTCGATGCTGCCCCAGATGCCGAGCCTGCCGCCGTAGAGGCTCTGGATCCTGCCGGAGGCCTCGAACGTGCGGGTCTCCCCGACTGCCAGCCGGATGCCGGCGGCACCGGCGGAGAAGTCGCCCCACACGTTCTGGGGGAGCTCCACCGCGCTGATCGCCCAGGAGAGCCGGACGCGTTCGGCGGTCGTGCCGCCCACGTTGGTGACGCTCATCCAGAAGCGGACGGTCTCGTGCGACTCGTAGAGCGACTTCTCGAACCGCACGGTGCCGATGACGGCCACGTCGGCCGTTCCCGGCTGGACCAGGAGCGCCCCGTGCAGGTCGGCCTCGACGATCTCCAAGAACCTGGCGCCGAGGCCGTCGGTCAGCTTCCACGGACCGTCGACCACGGCCCAGTAGGTGCCCACCGGGAGGTCCGTGAACGTGGCCCTGCCGTCCGCACCGGTCGTGCGCTCGGCGGTCGTGGCGCCGGTCCGCTGGTCCTTGAGGACCACCTTGAGGCCACTGAGCTCCTCGCCCGGCTGGACTCCCTGGTCACCGTTCTTGTCGTGCGCGACCTGGACGGTGTAGCGGCCGAGGCCACCGGTGACGGTCGCGGAGTCGCTGACCGTCGGCCCGTCGGCGTTCCAGCTGGGGTTCGGCGCGAAGTCGCAGAAGAGGCGGACGGACCCGAGGTTGCGCGAGTGCGAGGTGAGGGCCTCGATGATCTCGAACGACCTCGTCTCACCAGCCGCCAGCGTGACGCCCTTGCCGTCGGGGTGCAGATCGCCCCAGCCGGCGCCTCCGCCGAGCTGGCCCGCGTCACCGCTGCGGCCGCAGCCCGCCTTGATCCCCACGAGCGGCTTGGAGCCGGTGTTCCTGAGCGTCAGGGAGATCTTGACCTGTCCCGGGTACGCGTAGGTCTCGGCGTCCAGCATCCCGAACGCCGTCAGCACCTCGCTGTAGGGACGCTCCGCGCGACCGTCCACGACCGCCGTGCCGCCGGGTTCGACCGTGAAGTACTCGCCGCCCAGGGGGCTGTGCACGACCCAGCCACCGGGGAGCTCGAAGTACGCGGAGTACTTGCCGGCGGGGATGTCCTTGAAGCTGAACCGGCCGTTCTGGTCCGTGGTCGTCCGGTGCTCGGCCGCCGGGCTGCCGCCGTAGATGCTCACGGTCACGCCAGCGAAGTCCTCGCCGGCGTCGGGCGTGCCGTTGCCGTTGTCCCCGTAGGCGTGGCCGTGTGCGCTGCCGAAGGTCTGGGTGACCTTGGCGTGGACGATGAAGGAGTTGTCGCTCTGGTTGGCGTCGCCGTTGGTGGCGGAGATGTTGCCGCTCACCATCACGCGACCGTCGGGTTCGACCCGCGAGATGGCGCCCGCGACCTGGAGCACGCGTGTCTCACCCGCGGCGAGGCGGCCGCCGCCGGTGCGCCAGGAGAACTCGCCCCACTCGGGGTCGTCGACCTGCACGCCGGAGACGTTGGCACGCACGCCCTCCGCGGTGACGGCGCTCTGGTTGGTGACGGTCAGCGTGAGGCGGACCGGCTCGTGCGACTGGTACTCGGCCTTGTCCAGCACCACGGTGGCCTTGAGGTCCGCCAGCGCGGCCTTCTGGTCGCCGGTGCTCTTCGGCTGCTCGGACGCCGGGGGCGGAGTCGCGGTCTGCGACGTCGAGACCGGCGGCGTCGCGGTCTCGGTGGCCGGCTGCGACTCGGTCGTCGACGGCGGCACGGACTCGCTGCTGGACGGCGGCACCGAGTCCGTTGTGGACGGTGGAGTGCTCTGCTCGCTCGTGGGCGCCGGCGTCTGCGTCTGCTCGACGTTCGTCGAGGACGGCGTCTCCGGCTCGTCCTGCGCGGACGCACCCGTGGTGGCTGCGCCGAACGCCAAGGCGACAGCGGTGGTCAAGGCCCCGATTTTGAGCAGGGCACGGCTGACCGATCTCTCGGACAAAGGAAACTTCCCCCATAGAACCGTGGATGGTCGTCCGCCGACGTCAAGCCCCCGCACGCGTCCGGCAGACCTCGCGCAACGTACCTGACCCGATGTGGTGCGGGAAAGACCTTTCCAACATCAACATTCCACTGTGGATCGTGGGTGTGATGTCGGGCTCAACGTGTAACGCGCCTGGCATGCTGGCGGTCGTGACCCCCGAGGACCTGGCGCACCTGCGCCGGGCGCGCGACCTGATGGACCGCGAGTACGCCAGACCGCTGGACGTGCCCGCGATGGCCCGCGCCGCCCTGATGTCGCCGTCGCACTTCTCGCGCCGGTTCCGCGCCGCCTACGGCGAGACCCCGTACGGCTACCTGATGACCCGGCGCATCGAGCGCGCCAAAGCGTTGCTGCGCCTGGGAACGATGTCGGTCACCGAGGTCTGCGTCGAAGTCGGCTGCACCTCGCTCGGCTCGTTCTCCGCCCGCTTCACCGAACTGGTCGGCGAGCCGCCCTCGTCCTACCGCGCACGCTCGCACACCGCACTGGCCGCCGTGCCGGGATGCCACCTCTCCGGTCTCACGCGACCGAGCAGGTTTCGAGAAGCGCCTGCTCCCTGAGCTGCCTAGGGTCGCGTCCCATGAAGCTCTCGCACACGTTCCTCTTCGTCCACGACCAGGACGAGGCGCTGAAGTTCTACCGCGACGTCCTCGGCCTGGAGGTCCGCACCGACCAGCAGATCGAGGGCTACCGCTGGCTCACCGTCGGCCCGGCCGAGCAGCCGGACCTGGAGATCGGCCTGTCCCGCAT
>JASLAV010000283.1 GCA_030146905.1 Lentzea sp.
GGATCTGGGCCAGGTGGTCGAGGACCAGGGAACGGCCGACGGCGTTGTTCTCGACCTCGCTGTTCAGGAGGGTGGCCACGTGGGCGAGCAACCCGTTCCGCGGGTCGGCGGCCTTGACGTGCACGAGCCGCGGCAGGACATCGATCAGCAGTGCCGCGTTGGCCTCGTCGAACCAGAAGGAGCCACCGCACAGGCAGGTGTCTTCGTCCTGTTCGGACCCGATGCGCGCCACGCCGTCGGACGCGTTGTCCCACAACGACTGCGCGCTCTGCGGTTCCGCGGCGAGCGAGCTGGCCAGCAGGTGGGGCGGCGGGTTGCCCAGCAGGTAGAAGTCACCCTCGCGCAGGAGCAGGGGCTCACGTCCGTCGAGGGCCAGCCAGCACTCGCCGCGGACGACACCGCCGATCTTCACGTGCGGGAACGCGTCGAAACGCACCGCCCACGGCCCGGCGGCGCGCACGCCGGGGTCGATCACCGTCCGGGGCCGCAGCAGGCTGACGGCACCGGCGATCGGGTCGCTGGATCCGAGGGACGCGCCAGCCGTGGACGATGTGTAAGAAACCCTCGACTTCACGTTATGGATCGTAGTTGCACCACTGATCCGGCAGGTGCTGGACGTCAGGACGCGTTGCCGCGGCGAAGTGCTCGGTGGATCGCGCCGGTGTAGACAGCGGCTCGCGGTGAGCCGAGGACGTCGGACCCCATGCTGTTCATGACGTAGCTGATCGTCGTGCGCCGATCCAGGTCCCATGATCGGCCGTCGGGGATCCAGGACAGGGTCTGCCGGTCGGCCAGTGCGTAGCCGATGCCCCAGCTCCGTGCAGTCCGTTGACCAGGTCCGCGCCGGACGACTGCCGGTCGAAGACGAGGTCGACGGTGCCGGCCTTGAGGAGCCGGCCCCGGCTCGATGCGCCCGCGCGACGGAGTCGTGATCGAGCGCCGAGGGGTCGAGATCAGAAGTGGCACGAGTCACGTGAATTGGGACGCCTGAGGACTTGAACTTGACGTCGGTGTCAAATTCTAGGTTGGAACCATGAAACGTCTGCTCGTCCTAGTCGCCACCCTGCTGTTCGTCTCCACCACCTCTGGGGCAGCCGCCTCGACCGAGCCCTACGCCCCCGTGAACCGGCCGGGCCCGCGGCTCTCGGTGCCGGTCGCCGACCTCCAGGCCGCCGTGAGGTGCACGCCGTCGGCCCGCGGCTCGCACCGGGAGGTCGCCCTCTTCGTGCCGGGAACGGGCGTCGGGCCGGACGAGGCGTTCTCCTGGAACTGGTTCAGGGCCCTCGACCGGATCGGCCACCCCTACTGCGCGGTCGCGCTGCCCGGCAGCTCGGTCGGCGACGTGCAGGTCTCGGCCGAGTACGTGGTGCACGCCATCAGGTACGCCCGTTCGATCAGCCGCGGCAAGATCGCCGTGATCGGTCACAGCCAGGGTGGTGTCAGCTCCCGGTTCGCGCTGCGGTTCTGGCCGGACACGCGGGCGATGGTGGCCGACCACGTCGGTCTCGCCGCGGTCAACCACGGCAGCGTCCAGAACGACGAGCTGTACCCGAACGGCAACGGTCCCGCCTTCGCCCTTCAGCTCAAGAGGACGGCCGAGTTCATCAAGGCGGTGAACTCGCGGCAGGAGACGTTCCCCGGCATCTCCTACACCTCGTTGTCCACCGTCCACGACCAGTTCGTCAACCCCGTCGGCACGACGGACGTGCGCGGCCCCGCGGACCGCGTCGCCAACATCTCGCTGCAGGACGTCTGCCCGGACAACCCGAGCGACCACATCACCATCGGCACCAGCGACGCACTCGCCTACGCCCTCACGATGAACGCGATCACCCGCCGCGGTCCGGCGAACCCGGCGGAGATCCCCGCCTCGGTCTGCTCTCAGGACACCATGCCCGGCGTCGACCCCGGCACCGTCGCCGACGAGCTGGCGGCGTTCCTCAAGACCGCCGTCGACCGCATCGCCGCCGCCCCGGTCACGCCCGTCGAACCCGCGCTGAAGCCGTACGTGTTCGCGCGCCGGCAGGGTTAGGCTCGAAGTCCGTCCAACGATTCGGGGGCAGTGGTGCGCATCGGTGAACTGTCGGCGCGTACCGGGGTGAGCACGCGCGCCCTGCGGTACTACGAGGAGCAGGGCCTGCTGACCAGCACCCGCAGCGCGGGAGGTCATCGCCGCTACGCGGAAGAGGACGTCGACCGCGTGCGGTACCTGCAGCGGCTCTACCTGGCGGGGCTGACCAGCCAGACGATCTCGACGCTGCTCCCGTGGTGCCTGAGCACGCCCACGCCCGACAACACCGACGCCGCCTTCGACCGCATGACGCAGGAACGGGAGAAGCTCGACGCCCACATCGCCGAGCTCTCCCGGACCCGTGAGTCGCTCGACGAGCTGATCGCCGCCAACCGGGCCTTCCGCGCCTCGACGTCCTGGTGAGTCCTGCGCCCGTCAGTTCTCCGAGGACGTGCGCGGCGCGGCCGGCGGCTCCTGGAACAGGTTCGTCCAAGTCGGCTGGTCCGCGTGGGACGAACCGCGCGTCACCTGCGGCTGGTGCGTCTCGGGGTGGCTGAACAGGGTGTCCGGCGCGTGCATGGTCATGGGTGTTTCCGATCGCTTCCAGAAGAGCTGTGGTGGATCGCGTAATACCCACCGCCGACCGCGTTCAACCCGATGCCGCCGAAATGTTCGATCCACACCGGTCAGGTGACCACCACACCCTTGCCGCCCAACGAGTTCGCCTCCATCTCGCGGTGGGCGTCGGCGATCTCGTCGAGCCGGTACCGGCGCGCCAGCGGCACGCGGACGCGCTGAGCGGCGACATCGTCGAGGAACTCTTGCAGCACCTGAGGGGTCAGGTTGTGCGCTTCGCCCGCGTAGGCGGTGAGGCGCACGCCCTGGGGGATCACGTCCATCGGGTAGAACTGGGGGATCGTCCACTCGTTCGCGAGCATGCCGGTGAAGCACACCGTGCCCCGCGTCCTGGTGGCGCGCAACGTGTCCGGCAGCGTTCCGGTTCCGACGAGCTCGATGGCGCCGTGCACCCCCTCGGGGTGGAGGCGACGGACCTGTGCCGCGACGGCGCCGTCGTCGATCAGCACGTGGTCGACCCCTTGCGCGCGCAGTGAGTCCGCTTTGGCCGGATCACGTGTGGTGGCGAGCACCACGGCGCCGATCTTCTTCGCCAGCAACGCCGCTGTCAGCCCCACTGACGACGTACCGCCGCGGATCAGCAGCGTCTGACCGGGTTGCAGGTCGACGCCCACGGTCAGCGACCCGTGTGCCGTCTGCAGCATTTCGGGCACCGCACCGAGAACCGACCAGTCGAGGCCGGAGCTGAACGGGATCACCGCGGAGGCCGGCACGCAGGTGTACTCGGCGTACCCGCCGTCGAACCTCCTGCCCATCCCGCCCATGATGGCCGCCACCTGCTGCCCGTGCCGGAGCGTGCCGGAAGGGTCGAGGTCCACCGTGCCGACCGCTTCGATGCCCGGTGTGCGCGGGAACGTGACCGCGTCGCCCGACAACCCCTGCCTGGTGTACAGCTCGGAACGGTTCAGCCCGAACGCGCGCACGCGGATCCGCACCCAGCCCGGTTCCGGCTCCGGTACCGGCACGTCCCTGACCACCAGCGCCTCCGGTGGCCCCGGCGCTTCGAGCACGACGGCGCGCATGCGCCGCACGCCTTCCGGTCCGGCCGCCGCGCTCACGTGACCACCTGCAGGAAGTCCTGGTCGATCTCGCGGTGCGTGTAGTTGATGCCGCGGGCGGCCTGGTCCATGGTCCACGTGATGGGCCGGAAGTCGGGGCCGGTGCGGTAGCCGCCGGAGAACACCTCGTTGCGGTTGCCGGACGGGTCGAAGAAGTAGATCGTGCCGCCACGCGTGATGCCGTGACGCGCCGGGCCGAAGTCGATGGGGACGTCGTCCATCGACATGATGTCGCCCGCCTTGAGCAACGCGCTCCAGTCGTCGATCTCGTAGGCGAAGTGGTGCAGCTTGCCGTTGGCCCCTTGGACGAACGCGATGTCGTGCGGCTGCTCACCGCAGTACATCCACGACGCCACGAGGTCGGAGTCCTCGTCGCCCTGGACGAGCCGTTCGGCGGGGCGGAAGGACAGCACCTCCTGGAAGAACCGTTCGAGCAGCGCGGGATCCTCCGTGGTGACCAGCGCGTGGTTGATCCGCGGAACCCCTATGCCCCGCAGGTCGCGCGGCCACGGGTCGGGGTTGAGCTTGCCGACCTTGGTGCCCAGCAGCTCCACGTCCGAGTACAGCTCCAGCACGTGCTCGGAGGGCAGGGTGATGCGCAGTCCGTCGCCCACGCCGACGTTGTCGCCCTTGGACATCCGCTCCGACGAGGCGCCGAACGACCGCGCCTTGTTCTCGATCGCGTCCAGCGTGCCGTCGTCGGTGACCTTGTAGCCGAACTTGACCAGCCCGACCCCGCCTTCTTCGAGCACCACGGAGTGGTGGTCGTCCTCGTCCCACGACTTGAGGTAGACCTTGCCGTCCTCCTCGTGGACGGTGTCCATGCCCAGCGTTTCCGAGTAGTGCGACCGTGCTTGCGCGAGATCGGTGACGCGCACGTGCACGTAGCCGAGCCTGATGACTGCCATGGTCAACGTCCTTCTGTGACGGGCGAGGGGGAGGGACTGGTCAGCACGGCGCGCAGCGGTTGCGCACCGAAGTCGACCACCACGTCCGTGACGGGCACGGCGCGGCAGGGCAGGCACTGCCCGGCCTTCTCGGCGGCTTCGTCCAGCACGGACTCCGCCACCGGCACCGGGTAACGCACCTGGCCCTCGACCAGGTGCGCCCGGCAGGCCCCGCAGCCACCACGACGGCACTTGTACGGGCTTCGCCAGCCGTTGCGGCGCAACGCGTCCACGACCGACTCGCCGGGTCGTGCCCGCACCCGCACGCCGTGCGGCACAGCGGTGATGACCGTCATGGCACACCTCTCGAAGTTCCTCCGGTCCTTGGAGGATAGAAGCCTCCACCGAGGTTGTTCAAGTTCGAACATGTGGCATTCTTTCGCAAAGTTCCACAAGTATTGATGCGAATCTTCCGCAGCGGCAACGGAATCCGCAGCAGGTCGTTGGGAAGTCGGTCAAAGTTGTGCAACTATCCCCGCATGGGTGTCCTCAACGAGGAAGTCGGCCTGAGCGTCGACGTCAACGGCATCGCGACCAACTACCACGACCTGGGTGACGGTCCACCGGTTCTGCTCGTCCACGGGTCCGGACCCGGTGTGTCGGCATGGGCGAACTGGCGGACGGTTCTCCCGGAACTGGCTCGCGGACACCGGGTTCTCGCGCCCGACGTCGTCGGTTTCGGCTACACAGAACGACCCGACGGCATCGCGTACGGCCCCGATGTGTGGCTGGAGCACCTGCTGGGGTTCCTGGACGCGCTGGACCTGCCGAAGGTTTCCTTGGTGGGCAACAGCTTCGGTGGTGCGCTGGCGCTGCGTCTGGCGACCGCCGCCCCTGACAGGGTCGACCGGCTCGTCCTGATGGGGAGCGTCGGAGTGCCGTTCGAGATCACCCCCGGCCTCGACGCCGTCTGGGGGTTCGAGCCGTCCGTGGACGCGATGCGCGAGCTGATGCGCGTGTTCACGTTCGACAACTCCAAGGTGCGCGAGGACCTCGTCAGGCTGCGCCTGGACGCCGCCACCAGGCCCGGGGTGCACGAGGCCTACGCCGGCATGTTCCCGGAGCCGCGGCAGAACGGGGTCGACGCGCTGGCGCTCGCGGACGACGTCATCGCGTCGGTGCGGCACGAGACGCTCATCGTGCACGGCCGCGACGACCGGGTGATCCCGCTGGCGAACTCGTTGAGACTGCTCGACCTGATCGACCGGGCCCAGCTGCACGTGTTCGCGCGCTGCGGACACTGGGTCCAGATCGAGCAGAACGAGCGGTTCGTCCAGCTGCTGGAGAACTTCCTGTCCGAGGAGGCGGCCGCGACGTCAGCCTGAGCCGTGGCCGTGCTGCCGGGCCGGCTCGGAGAACCGGACCAGGTCGGTCCTGTGGTCGGCGAGCACGGACGCCAACGACCTGCGGTCGCGCGTGATGATCGCCTTCGCCAGACGGGCGTGCACCGCGACGTTCGAGTCCAGTGCGGCGCGCGCGTCCGGCACGGCGAACTCGGCACGGACCAGCGCGCCGCGCAGCAGGACCACGATCGACTCGTAGAAGTCCGCGAGCACCGGGACACGGGCCGCGCGGGCGATGACGGAGTGGAACCGCATGTTCGCCTCGAGGTACTGCATCGCGTCGCCCTTGCGGGACCGCAGTTCCTCCAGCGCCCACTCCAGGTCGCGGGCGTCCTCGGGAGTCGCCCTTTCGATCGCCACCCCGGCGAAGCTGTCCTCCAGCAGCGAGCGCGCCTCGAACAGGTCGGCGGCGTGGACCCGCAGTCCCCGGAACCACAGGTCGATCACGCCCAGGCGGACCTGCGGAGGCGGCTGCGCGACGAACACGCCTCCCTGGGCGCCGGGCTTCACGTTGACCACGCCGCGTTCCCGCAGGATGCGCAGCGCCTCGTTCATGGCGTTGGCGCTGACGCCGAACCTCTCGATCAGCTCGGTGCGCAGCGCGAAGCGCACACCGGACTCGAACCGCTGCTCGAGGATCTCCTTCTCGAGCTCGGCGGCGATCCGATCTGGGACGGACGTCATGCCCGCAGTCTCCCACAGGCCGCGACGCCCGATCCCGCACCGGTCACCCGGATCCGTCCGTCCACAAGGGATCCGGAGGGTCAGCCGGTCAGGCGGTGGTTGCCGAGCTGGACCAGCCAGCGCAGCACCACCTGCGCCACGGACTTGCCGTGCGCCCGCGCTCCACAGCCGGGGCGGCATCGCCGGTGTCACCGACTCCGGCCCCGGGGTGGTCGGCGTGCTCTTCGGCGGGCACAGCGAGATGCGCCTCGGTGGCGCTTCGGCCAAGGGGATCTGCAGCTGCTACACCAACCCGAGCTCGCCGCTCGCCCCCAACGGGTTCGACGTGCAGGCCGCCTTCTTCCACAGCTTCCACAAACCGAACAACGCCGCCCTCGACTTCGTGAACATGGACCTGTACACCGTGCGAGGTCCCGCCGGCTGACGCTATCGGTGGTCGATGACCACGTCCTCCTCGGTGATGATGCGTGCGAACCCCGACAGGTCGATGAAGTTCTCGTGGTCCGGGTCGACCACCTCCAGGAAGTTCTGGCTGGAGAACAGGGCTTCGAGGTCGTCCATGGTGTCGAACCAGGCCTCGACCACCGAGTCGTACTCCGGCTCCGGGTACTGGGGCGCCGCAACGGGGTACGACACGACGAACCGGCGGATGTGGCGATCCGCTTCCGGGATCGACATGAGCAGCGGGCGGTGGACGTTTCGCTGGTAGTGCTTGAACTCCTCGTGGGTCATGCCTTCGCGGCGCTTCAAAGCGATGATCATCTTGATCACGGTCGGGTTCTTCCTTCTGTCGGTCGAGAGCAGGCACCCTCCGGTCCGGGGCGAGGGGCGATGCCGAACGTGCACGTCGCACCGAATGCCGCTACGAGAACCGGCCGGGTTCGTTGTACGCACTCAGCCTGCGCGTCCGGCGGGCAACGACCCAGAGTGCCGTGATGCTGGTGCTCGGACCACCAGCCCCACCTCGCCCGGCCGTGCGATGCTCGTCGTCATGGCGGACGTGCGTTCTCGTGAGCTGGGCGCGTTCCTGCGTGCACGGCGTGACCGGCTCTCACCCGCGGACGTGGGCCTGCCGGGAGGCGGGGGCCGGCGCCGGGTGAAGGGGCTGCGCAGGGAGGAGGTCGCGGTTCTCGCGAACGTCGGGTCGAGCTGGTACACGTGGCTCGAACAGGGACGTGACGTGCGGCCGAGCGTCGAGGTGCTGGCCGCGATCGCGGACGCGTTGCGGCTCTCCGGCGCCGAGCGCCGGCACCTGTTCCTCCTCGGCGGGCACCCGG
>JASLAV010000320.1 GCA_030146905.1 Lentzea sp.
AAGTACGGCGACGTCCTGTCGGCGCCCAAGTCGTCGTACGCGCGCGGTGAGACCGTCACGGCCGTGTTCGTCACCGGGCACCCGAAGAACAACCTGCACCGCAACCACACCTTCCTGGAGGTGCAGCGGCAGGTGAACGGCCAGTGGGTGCGCGTCGCCGACGACGGTGACTGGTCCACGCGCTACAAGTGGGAACGGGTCGGCATCGCGTTCTCGAACGCCACGATCACCTGGGAGATCCCGGCGGACACGCCCGCGGGTACCTATCGGATCCTGCACCACGGCGACGAGAAGTCCGGCTGGACCGGCAAGATCACCGGCTTCACCGGCGCGACGGCGGCGTTCACGGTCGGATGATGATCTCGCCGCCCGCGGCGGTGGCGAGATCGGGGCCGAAGGCGGCCGCGGGCGTGTACGCGCCGGGCTTGCCTTCGCCCCTGGCCAGTCGTGCCGCCGTCGCCGCGGACACGCCGACGGTGAAGTCCATGGCCTCACCCGTCCGCAGCCACCCCTCGCGGGTCGTGCCGTCCGGCCACGTGACCACCGCGTGGCCCCAGGAATGCGTCCGCGGCCTCGGCGCGGCCTTCGCCGTGACACCGGCCAGCCCGCGAACGGCGAAGCGGCGCACCGGTTCCAGCGCCAGCAGCCGCCCCAGGAGCGGGAGCACGGCACGGACCACGGGCGAGGCGGGCACCACGGCGCTGGTGACGGTGACGTCCGGTGCGCCGCCGGTCCGGTGAGCGGCCAGCAGTTCGGCGGAGGGCGCCTGCGAGGTCGTGGCCTGCTCGCCGTCGGGCAGGAGCAGGCGCCGCGCGCCCGCGCCGATGCGTGACCGGACCAGTTCGCCGCGGCGGTAGCGGCGTCCACCGGTGGCCGGCACGTCGACGATCGACGCGGCCAGCGCGGTGCCCAGCACACCGGCCTCCACGGCGACCGAGGCCACCGCGTCGACCCGGATCTCTGCGGGCACCGGCCGGCCCTCGCACAACGCCGCCACGACGGCTTCCGTGGCGAGGACGCCGAAGCCCGCGCCGGTGACGGGCGTGCTGCCCGCCGCCACGGCCTCGTCGTGCAGGCCGAGCAGCCGGGGGACGGCGGTGAGGTCCGCGGCCTGGTCGAGGTAGTGCCCGCCGGGCAGGCAGGCGCGGACGATGGTGGTCGCGGTCCCGGCGTAGTCGCCGATGGTGTTGACGACGGCCACCGGCCGTTCCTGCCTGATCGCCGCCGCCATGCGGTCCGCCGTGTCGGCGATGACGACCCGCAGCCCGGTGGCCGCCGCGATCTCGCGCAGCCGCGCGCTCTCCCCGCCGACCAGCACCACGGTCTCGCCCTGGCCGAGCAGACGGATGGTCACGGCCCTGCCGACGCGACCCGTGGCGCCGAGAACCCAGCGGCTCATGTGCGTCCCCCGACGTGATGTCGCAGTGTGTCGTCACCGAGGCTCGCTCAGTGACGACACACTGAGACATCACTTGCTAGGATGGGCTGTGGCCAGGTGGGATCCCGGAACCGAAGATCGTCTCAGACGAGCGGCGCTCGACCTGTTCGCGGAGCACGGGTACGACAACGTGACCGTCGCGCAGATCGCGGAACGCGCGGGGATCACGCGCCGCTCGTACTTCCGCTACTTCCCGGACAAGCGCGAGGTGCTGTTCGCCGGGGCGGAACAGCTGCCGCTCGCGATCGCCGCGGCGGTGCTCGACTCGGCGGAGGAGTCCTCGCCGGCCATCGCGCTCGACGCCGCCCGCCGGATCGGCGCCGTGCTCGCGGACCGCGTCGACCGGACGGCCGAGCGCCGAGCGGTGATCGAGTCGAGTGCCGAGCTGCAGGAGCGTGAACGCACCAAGCGCGCCGCCATCATGACCGCCCTCCGCGACGCGCTGGCCGAACGCGGCGCGGAGGCGGAGGAGGCCAGGCTCCTGGCGCGGCTGGTCGCGGTCTGCTTCGAGGAGGCGTTCGAGCGCTGGGGCGACACCGGCGTGGACTTCGTGTCCCGCTTCGACGCGGCCGTCGCGTCGGTCCGTTCGGTGGCCGGTCTATTCCCGGACCCGATGAGGTCCTGATTACATTGTACGCGATTTAATCGCGCGCTAGCTTTATGGCATCCGACCCGAACAGAAGGAGCAGCCATGAAGCGCCCAGTCCTCGAGCCCGCCGCCGCCGAGTTCGCCGCCGCCACCGCCAAGCCGCCGTTCCTGTTCGAGCTCGCCCCCGAGGAGGGCCGCAAGGCCGTCGACGAGGTGCAGTCGGGCGCGGTGGACAAGCCGGAGGTCGACGAGCAGTGGGTCGAGCTCGACGGGTTCAAGGTGCGCGTGGTCAAGCCGGCCGGCGCCACCGGTGAGCTTCCCGTCGTCCTCTACATCCACGGCGCGGGCTGGGTGTTCGGCAACGCCCACACCCACGACCGCCTGGTCCGCGAGCTCGCGGTGGGCGCAGGTGCCGCCGTCGTCTTCCCCGACTACTCCCTCTCACCGGAGGCCCGCTACCCGGTCGCGATCAACCAGAACTACGCCGCCGCGCGGTGGATCCAGGAGTCCGGTGCCGAGCACGGCCTCGACGCCTCGCGCGTCGCGGTCGCCGGTGACTCGGTGGGCGGCAACATGGCCGCGGCGCTGACGCTGCAGGCGAAGGAGCGCGGCGACGTCCCGCTCAAGGCCCAGGTCCTCTTCTACCCGGTGACCGACGCGAGCTTCGACACCGACTCGTACCTGCAGTTCGCCGAGGGCTACTTCCTGCGCCGCGACGGCATGCAGTGGTTCTGGGACCAGTACACGACGAACCCCGCCGAGCGCGCCGAGATCACCGCGTCCCCGCTGAGGGCTTCCACCGAGCAGCTCGCGGGCCTGCCCCAGGCGCTCGTGATCACCGCGGAGGCCGACGTGCTGCGCGACGAGGGCGAGGCCTACGCGGACAAGCTGCGCGAGGCCGGTGTGCCCGTCACCGCCGTCCGGTACGCGGGCGCGATCCACGACTTCGTGATGCTGAACGCGTTGCGCGGCACGCACGCCGCGGAGGCCGCGATCACCCAGGCGACCACGTTCCTGCGCAACGCCCTGGCCGACTAACCGCGCTGGGTCCTGGTGACGTGGAACGGCGTGCCCTGCTGGCAGGTCGTCATCGCACCGGGATCGGCTCGCCCGCTCACCTCCACCACGGCGCCGGTCACCGCGACAGCGGGATCGGCGCCGAGCAGCAGGTACTGCTCACCGTTCGTCGTCAGGATCACGCACCCGGACTCGACGCCCGCCGACACCGTTCCCCGCACCGTCGTCGTCGCACCGGGCTCCAGTGCCCGTGACGGCGTCGTGGTGAGCGGGGCGGACGAAGGCGGCAGGGGTGGGGGGATGCTCGGTGTCGTCGTGTCCGTCGTCGTGGAAGTGGTCGTCCCGGTGGTGGACGTGCTCGACGCGGGAACCTGCGCCGGTGGTTGAGCAGCGCACGAACCCAGTACCAGGCAGAGCAGCAAGGCCGCTGACCCGCGCATCCGCGTCACCTCCGGTGGACGACCGCGACCGGGCAGGGCGCGTGGTGCAGCACGGCGTGGCTGACCGACCCCAGGATCGCACGTCTCACCACACCGCGGCCGTGGCTTCCGACCGCGACCAGCGCTGCGCCGTCGGCCGCATGGAGCAACGCCCGCGCGGGCGCGTCGAAGGCGATCTCCTGTGCCACGTGCACCTCGGGGTGGCGGGCGGCGTGCGGTGCCAGCTGTTCGCCGAGCAGCTTGGCGAGGTCCGCGCGGACGTGGTCCACGTCCTGCTCGGGCAGTTCGGCCCAGCCGGCGTCGTTGAACGCGTGGATCGCGAGCAGCTCGCGGCCGTGGCGGGACGCGAACTCGAAGGCGAACGCGATGGCGTCCGCCGAGGTCTCCGAGCCGTCGACGCCGACGACCACGCGGCCTTCCAGCGGGCCCGAGCGGGTCACGACCACCGGACGGCCCGCGGTCGACACGAGCTCGACCGCGGTGGAGCCGAGGACCATCTCCGCGATGCCGGTGCGGCCGGAGGAACCGAGCACGAGCAGGTCGCCGGGCTCCTCTGCGAGCACCTCGGCCGGGCGGCCCAGCCGGACGTGAGTGGTGACGTTCAGATCGGGGAAGCTCTGGGCGAGCTCGGCCGCCAGTTCGGCCAGGTGCTCCTCCGCCGCGTGCGACATCGTCTCCTCGGTGACGAACTCCGGCACCGGCCCGGACATCGGCATGAACACGGGCTCGGGCAACGGCCGCTGAACGGCCTGCACGACCACCAGGCCCGCGTCGCGGCGCGCGGCTTCCTCAGCGCCCCACAGCACGGCCCGCCTGGCGAGGCCGGAACCGTCGAACCCGACGACGACCGCGGACATGAGACCACCTCCTGCCGGGGAGTACCCGGCAGGAGGTGGCTTCAAAGGTGATCTACCGCTGATCTAGCCGATGACGAACTGCGAACCCGGCTCGATGGTGATGTCGCCGTCCCGCGAGTTGGTGATCGTCACGTTCGTCAGGCGCGCCGACCCCCTGGCCTGAGCCATCGCGAGGATGCCGGAACCGTTGTTGGACCTGTCGATGCGGACGTTGGTGATCCGCACGTCCGGCATCCCGGTGCCGCCGCCCTTGAACTGGATCCCGTCGAACGTGGAGTCCAGGATCTCGGTGTCGCGGATGACGACACCGGGGATCGGCAGGTTCTGTGAGAACAGCGTGATGGCGCCGAACTCCTGCGCCTCACCCCAGAACGCGCCACCCGTGCGGTGCAGGGCGTTGTTGGCGAGCAACGTCGTGCCGCCGAACGGCAACGGGTCGTGGTCGGTCGCCAGCATGATGCCCGGGTAGTTGGCCGTGTCGGAGATGATGTTGTTCTCCGCGCGGTTGTTCGACCCTCCGTAGATGGCGATTCCGTTGGCACGCCACGGCAACGCGATCGTGTTGTTGAGGAAGGCGTTGCCGCTGCCCACGTCCACGTTCTGGTCCTTCACGTACTTCGACGCCCACACGGCCAGCGCGTCGTCACCGGTGGTGCGGAACGACGAGTTGAACACCGTGGAGTTCCGCGTGCCGTTGGTGAAGTTGATGCCGTCGGCGTACGTGTCGCGGATGCGCATGCCGCTGAACTGCAGGCCGTCACCGGGGTTCCAGCGGTCGGGCAGGTTGGCGTAATCGCGGCCGACCCAGACACCGACGTTGGCGTGCTCGATCCACACGTTGGTGACCTTCGTGTTCTTGCCGAACCGGCCGTTGAGGCCGACGCCGCCCTCGGCGTTGCCGTCACCGCCGCGGATCCGGCCGGACCCGAAGATCGCGATGTCCGAGATCTGC
>JASLAV010000353.1 GCA_030146905.1 Lentzea sp.
TGCTCACGGCCGGTCCGGCCGCGGTCTTGTCCGTCCACGAGTGGCTGTAGGACACGCCGGCCTGCGGCATCGGGGTGAGCGACGCGACGCCGGTCTTGACCGGGATGTTCGCGCGGCCCTGGACGCCACCGGTCCAGCCCTTGGTGGTGCTGGTGTTGGCGTCGAGCTTCGGACCGGTCGTGGTGGAGTCGCTGACCGCGTGGTTGTCGGCCTTGCCGAGGTGCTTCGGGTTGTCGACCTTGGCCTTGACCGTGACGTTGACGTAGGTGTTAGTCGTCTTGCCGGAGTTCTTCAGCTGCACCGAGACGCCCGGACCGAGCAGGCTGTCCATGTTCGCCTTCAACGCGGCGGGGGACAGGCTCGCGGTCAGCTTGCGCTGGTTCGCGAGCTGCTCGGCCACGTCGGAGAAGCCCTGGCCCTTGCTGGAGCGCGGGTTCGCGTCCGGGTTGTTCCACTTCGGCAGGAACTTCTCGAAGCCGGGCAGCTCGCGGAGCTTGCTCTCGACCTGGGTCTGCACCTTCGTGGCGGGGACGAACTCGCCGACCTTGGCGTTGCCGGCGGCGAGCGTGTCGGCGACGTAGGGCGGCAGGAACTTGGTGTCCGCGGTGGCCGGGTCGGTCGTCGTGTTCCTCGTGCCGTCCGGCGTGGGAAGGCCCACGGCACCGGCCTCGTTGAGGCCCATGCGCATGTGCGTGGTGACCTCGATCTTGACCGGGTCACCGCTCGGGGTGCGGACCTCGACCTCGGCCGTCACCTCGTACAGCCCGGTGTCGGCCTTCACGCCGATGCCGGTCTTGTGGCTGCTGCTCAACCCCGCGTTCACACCCTCCGCGGTGCGCGCGGAGTAGCTCGCGGTGGCGCCGACCGTGCCGCCGACCGTGCCGGGCACGCCGATGTTGCCGCCGACTCCGGCGGTGGCGTCGAACCCGGTCTTGGTGGACGCGGACACACTGCTGCCCCAGGCGGAGGTGTCCTTCAGGTCCAGCCCCGCCCCTTCCTTGTCGAGCGTGCCGACCAGCTTCGCGTCCTTGAGCGTCGCGGTCATCTGCACCGCGGCGCCCTTGCTCGCGTGCGGGCTGATCAGGTCGGGCGACGTGACGTAGCCGCCGAGCATCGCGGGCAGGTTGTTGCGGATCGAGGTCGGGCTCAGGAAGTTCTGCAGCGCCTCGCGGCCGGGCGAGCCGACCTTCGTGATCGACGGGTGCAGCTTCTCCGCTACGTCCGAGAACGCCTTCGCGGAGTCCTTGACCACCACGGCTTCCGGCACCGTGTTCTCGGCCTTGACGCCCCACGCCGCGTCGGCGGGCGTGACCGCCGCCGACGACTTGCCGGAGTCGACGATCGAACTGAGGTCCTTCGGGATCTGCAGCGTGACGTCGGGGCCGGTGTTGAGGGTCGCGAACTGCTTCGGGTTGCCGGACGCGTCGGTCACCGTGATCTCGTAGGAGACCGGCACCGTGACCTTCTTCGAGCCGTCGTCGGACGACTTGATCGCGCGCTGCTCGGTGGTGCTGTTCGTGTTCGACTGCGACACCGCGGGCGTCGCCAGCGCGGCCTTGCCGCCCAGCGAGCCGTACGGACCCATCGCGACACCGGCCATGGCGGAGGCGCCGACGTCGTTGGACGTCGCGATGGTGTTCGTCGTCGTGGACGCGGCGGCGGCCTGGTAGTTCTTGTCGACCTTCGTGTCGGCCGCGTCGGTGACGTTCGTGGTGGCGTCCGCGTGCATCTCGGCGCGGACGTTCGCCTCGAACCAGGAGCCGCCGATCTTCACCTGGAAGTTGCGGCCACCGCCGAGGAACGTCTCGAAGTCGTTCTCGATCGCGTTCTTGATGCGGGCCGCGTCGTCGGGCTTGATGCCCTGGATCTCGTTGACGACGGCGTCCGCACCGCGCACGTCCATCGGCACGATCGAGCCCAGCGCCTTGTTGTCCTGGAAGAAGCTCGGCAGGTTCGTGTCCGGAACCTGGCCGACCGGCTGCGGCGCCATCGTGGTCATCGGGATGACCGGGTTCGGCGTCGGCCTCGGGGGCGCGGGACGGGTCTGCGGTTCCGGCGCCGGACGCGTGTCGGCGTCGGGCTCGGACCGCGTCTGCGTGTCGGCGTCGGGTGCAGACCGCGTCTGCGTGTCGGTGTTGGGCTCCGACCGGACCTGCGTGTCCACACCGGCCTCGGAGCGGACCTGCGTGTCCGTGTCGGCCTTCGGCGGCGCCGGCCGCGTGTCCGCCTCGGGCTGGGGCGGTGCGGGACGTGTGTCCGCGTCGGGCTGCGGCGGCGCAGGGCGCGTGTTGGGGTCGAGCTCGCCGACGGCCTCGCCAAGCACCTGGTAGCCCGTCGTGGTGCCGGGCGGGACGTTGAGGTCCTTGTGGGGGCGGTCCTGCGGGAACGTGTCGGGGTTCTGGTCGAGGATCTTGTACGACCCGTACTCGGCGAGGTCGTCGAAGACCTCCTGGCGGAACGCGTTGCCGAGCACCGAGCCCTTGTCGCCCAGCGGACCGTTGCTGCCGCCCAGCGCGAACGTGTCGAAGCGGTCCTGCCACTGCTGGCGGGCGTCCGCGCGGCCGGTGCTGTCAACGTACTGCTCGTAGTAGTGCTGGAGCGTTCCCGGGTTCGTGGCGGCGTCGACCGTCTTGCCGAGGTTGGCGCTGTCGATGTCCTGGTGCATCGCGAACGCGTGCACGCCGGCGTCCGACCCCTTGTGGTCGGCCAGGTACTGCTGCAGCTGGTGCTGTGCGGACACCAGGGACAGGCCGCCCTGCGTGTAGTCGATCAGCAGGACGTTCTTGCCGGGCGGCAGGTCGCCGAGGAACTCGTCGAAGTGCTGGTTGAGCATGTCCTGCTGCTGCTCGGTCAGCGGCTCGAACTTCGGCTTGCCGTCGGGCCCGTTGTAGGCCGGGGCGAGGATCGAGTCCGGGTCCGCGGGCGCGGGCCGGAAGTTCGACAGCGGGATGGACACCGCGCCGTGACCCTGGTTCTGCAACGCGGCGACCACGGCGGCGGGACTGCGCCCCAGACCGACGTAGGCGAACTGGTCCGGCGGGTACTTGCCGGTGATGTGGCTCGCGAGCTCGTTCACCGCGGTGACGACGTCCTGCTGGCCCTGGATGTGCTCGTCGCGGGCCACGCCCTCCAGCTCGCTGCGGAAGTCCGCGGCGCTGTCGATGTCGTAGACCTCGGGCTTGCGGTTGCCGCCGCCCAGCTTGTCGTCGTAGAGGATCTTCGTGATCGACGCTTCGACGCCGCTCTTCGGCGGCAGGGTGATCCCGTTGTTCGCCAGCCACTGCTTGGCCATGTACGGGGTCAGGCCGACGGTGGTGTTGTTGTCGACCCGGATGCCGACGAACTCCGACGGCTTGTTCGGCAGGTGCTGGAACTTCCCGTCGACCATCTGCCAGCTCGAGTCCTGCGACGCGTTGGCGGGCCGCAGGTCGTTGACGCGTTCCTCGATCGTCTTGTCGAGGGCGTCGTGGTAGGCGGAGTCGTTGTCCGAGTCGCTGTCGGAATCACTGGGCGCGGCCGGCGCCGGACGTGGGTCGGTGTCCGGCCTCGTCTTCATGTCCGGATCGGCGTCCTTGGAGGTGCCGTCGGTGTTCGGTGCGGCCGGAGCGGGGGTGCTGTCCGCGGCCGGCTTGGGAGTCCAGCCTGCGGGTGGCGGCACGGTCGCGGGACCGGCGGGGTTGATCGTGGTGTCGGGCACCATGACCTGGCTGTTGGCCGTGCGCTCGATCAGCCACAGGTGACGCGGACGCACGCCGGGGTCGGGCAGGTGGACGTCGGCGCCCATCATGCCGCCGTCGTTCTGGTGCACGCCCGAGTTCGTGTCGTGCTTCTGGAAGACGCGGCTCGAGTCCTTGTACTCGTCCGGGACGCCGAGGTAGTGCAGCGTCTCGTGCGCGAGGACCTCGGGACTGGTGTCCGGGTTCCAGTTCTTCTGGTCGACGTCCGGGTTCTTCGGGTCGACCTTGATGCTGGTGTGCGCGTCGGCCTTGTTGTCGGTGAACTCGAGGTTGAGGTGGAACTGGTCACCGCTGGGCAGCCGGAAACCCTGGTTCAGCAGGTTGTTGACGCCGTTGGTGGCGTTCTCCTTGACCTGCGCGATGGTCTCGGGGGAGACCTTGTCGGCAGGGTCGATGTGCACCTTGACGGTGTACTCCTGCACGAAGTTGCCCGGGGTCGTCTCGATGCGGCGCAGGTCGTAGTTGATCAGACCCTTGTACGCCTCGATCTTCGACGGCGTGCTGTCCGTGCGGACGTCGCGGACGTCGAGGTCGACGGTCCGCATGTCGGTGTCGTTGCGGCGGTCGGCCCACGTGCTGCGGTCGGCCGGGTTGTTCGGGTTCGACCAGTCCGCGGTCTTCGCGGGGTCGTGGCGCCACGACTCGTCGGTGAGGACGTCCTTG
>JASLAV010000359.1 GCA_030146905.1 Lentzea sp.
CCCCGAGGCCATGGTCGTCACCGACCTGCACGGCAACCTGGTCGAGGGCGACCACTCTCCGTCGTCGGACACCGCCGCGCACGCCTACGTGTACCGGCACATGCCCGAGGTCGGGGGAGTGGTGCACACGCACTCCCCGTACGCCACGGCGTGGGCGGCGCGCGGCGAGCCGATCCCGTGCGTGCTCACGATGATCGCCGACGAGTTCGGCGGCGACGTCCCGGTGGGCCCGTTCGCGCTCATCGGCGACGACTCGATCGGCCGCGGCATCGTGGAGACGCTGCGCGAGAGCCGGTCACCGGCCGTGCTGATGCGCAACCACGGCCCGTTCACGATCGGCAAGGACGCGCGTGCGGCGGTGAAGGCCGCGGTGATGGTGGAGGACGTGGCCCGCACCGTCCACTTCGCACACCAGCTAGGCACGCCGAAGCCGATCGAGCAGCACCACATCGACAGCCTGTACGCCCGTTACCAGAACGTCTACGGGCAATGAGCCCACGAGGGGAGCCCCGCATGTCGCCTGCTGGGAAGCCGCAGGTCTGGTTCCTGACCGGGAGCCAGCACCTCTACGGCCCGGAAACGCTCGAGCAGGTCGCCCAGCAGTCGCAGCAGATCCAGCGGATGCTCACCGAGTCCGGCCGGATCGCCGCGGAGGTGGTGTGGCGGCCGGTGCTGACCGACACCGCCGCGATCCGCGACGTGATGCTCGCGGCGAACTCCGACCCGTCGTGCATCGGCGTGATCGCGTGGATGCACACGTTCTCGCCCGCGAAGATGTGGATCACCGGGCTGGACGCGCTGCGCAAGCCGCTGCTGCACCTGCACACGCAGCTCAACGAGGCGCTGCCGTGGTCGACCATCGACATGGACTTCATGAACCTCAACCAGGCGGCGCACGGCGACCGCGAGTTCGGGTTCATCCAGACCAGGCTGGGCGTGCCGCGCAAGACCGTGGCGGGTCACGCGAGCGACCCGCTGCTGGCCGAGCGGATCGACGGCTGGGTGCGCGCCGCGACCGGCTACAGCCACCTGCACGGGATGAAGCTCGCCCGGTTCGGCGACAACATGCGCGGCGTCGCGGTGACCGAGGGTGACAAGGTGGAGGCCGAGCTGCGCTTCGGCGTGTCGGTGAACACCTACGGCGTGAACGACCTGGTCGAGCTGGTGGACGCGGTCGGCGAGGACGAGATCGACGTCCTGGTCGCCGAGTACGCCGAGACCTACCGGCTCGCGCCGGAGCTGGACAAGGGCGCCGACCGGCACGACTCGCTGCGCTACGCCGCCCGCATCGAGGCAGGCCTGCGCCGCTTCCTCACCGAGGGCGGCTTCGGCGCGTTCACCACGAACTTCGAGGACCTCGGCGGGCTCCGCCAGCTCCCGGGCCTGGCCGTGCAGCGGCTGATGGCCGACGGCTACGGCTTCGGCGGCGAGGGCGACTGGAAGACCTCCGCCCTGCTGGCCGCGGTCAAGGCGATGGGCGCGGGCACGGGCCGCGGCACGTCGTTCATGGAGGACTACACCTACCACTTCGGACCGGGCGAGCCGAAGATCCTCGGCGCGCACATGCTGGAGGTCTGCCCGACCATCGCGGCCGACCAGCCCTCGTGCGAGGTCCACGCGCTGGGCATCGGCGGCCGGGAGGACCCGGTCCGGCTGGTGTTCGACGCGGCCGCCGGCCCCGCCGTCGTCGTCGGCCTGGCCGACCTGGGCGAGCGGTTCCGGCTGGTGGCCAACGAGGTCGAGGTCGTGCCGCCGGACGAGCCGCTGCCCAACCTGCCGGTCGCGCGCGCGGTGTGGAAGCCCGCGCCGTCGCTGTCCACGTCGGCCGAGTCGTGGCTGACCGCGGGTGGACCGCACCACACCGTGATGACGCAGGCCGTGGGCTCGGATACGCTGCGCGACTTCGCGACCATGGTGAACACCGAGCTGGTGGTCATCGACCAGGACACGACGACCTCGTCGTTCGGAGACCGCCTGCGCTGGAACCAGGCGTACTTCCGGCTAGCGCAGGGCCTGCGCTAGCCGGATCCGGGCCCGGCCGGACCTGCGCCGGGCCCCACGTACAGGGAGAGAGAAGAAACCATGAGGTTTCCGCGGATCGCCGCCATCACCGCGGCCGGCCTGATGCTCGCCGCCTGCGGGTCGGCGGAGAAGTCCGTCGACCAGCAGACCGGATCGACCGAGGGCGCGCTCGTCGGCGTGACCATGCCGACCCGCTCGTCCGAGCGCTGGATCCACGACGGCGACAACATCAAGAAGGCGTTGGAGGAGAAGGGCTACAAGGTCGACCTCCAGTACGCCGAGAACGACATTCCGACGCAGGCCAACCAGATCGAGAACCAGATCACCAAGGGCGCGAAGCTGCTCATCGTGGCCTCGATCGACGGCACCGCGATCACGTCGCAGCTGCAGCAGGCGCAGGACGCGAACATCCCGGTCATCGCCTACGACCGGCTGCTGCGCAACACCGACAGCGTCGACTACTACGCCACGTTCGACAACTTCAAGGTCGGCGTGCAGCAGGCGACGTCGCTGCTGACCGGGCTGAAGGTGCTCAACGCCGACGGCAGCCAGGGCACCGCGACCGGCCCGCTGAACATCGAGCTGTTCGCCGGCTCGCCGGACGACAACAACGCCACGTTCTTCTTCAACGGCGCGATGTCGGTGCTCCAGCCGCACATCGACAAGGGCACGCTGGTGGTCAAGAGCGGCCAGGTCGACTTCAAGACGGTCGCCATCCTGCGCTGGGACCCGGCCACGGCCCAGAAGCGCATGGAGGACCTGCTGACCTCCTCCTACGGCGGCGCGCAGGTGCACGGCGTGCTGTCGCCGTACGACGGCCTGTCCATCGGCATCCTGTCCGCGCTCAAGAGCAGCGGCTACGGCACCGGCGGCAACCCGTACCCGGTCGTCACCGGCCAGGACGCCGAGGTCGCGTCGGTCAAGTCGATCATCGCGGGCGAGCAGTACTCGACCATCTACAAGGACACCCGCGAGCTCGCGGCGACCACCGTGAAGATGGCCGACGCCGTGCTCAAGGGCGGCAAGCCCGAGGTCAACAACGAGAAGGACTACGACAACGGCAAGAAGGTCGTGCCGTCGTACCTGCTCGACCCGGTCATCGTCGACAAGAGCAACTACCAGAAGGTGCTCGTGGACAGCGGCTACTACACCGCGGATCAGCTGAAGTAGGTTTGCACACCATGTCCGACGAAATCCTGGTGATGCGCGGCATCACCAAGCGGTTCGCCGGGGTCACCGCGCTGCACGACGTCACGCTCGCCGTGCGGCGCGGTGAGATCCACGCGATCTGCGGTGAGAACGGCGCGGGCAAGTCCACGCT
>JASLAV010000389.1 GCA_030146905.1 Lentzea sp.
TTCTTCGCGCACGGTGTCGTGATGGAGTGCCACCTGCAGAACGTCCTGGTCGGTGTGGACACCGCCGGGATGCCCGTGCAGGCGATCTACCGCGACCCCGAGGGCATGCGCCTGCTGCCGCGCCACGCCGATCTGCTGTCCTCGGTGGACGGTCCAGGCGGGACCAGGGGCGTGTCCGAGACCAAGGGGTGGGAGCGGCTGCAGTACTGCCTCGTCGTGAACCACCTCGTCGAGATCGCCGGTGCGGTGCTGGCCAGGCATCCCGGCCTGGACGTGTGGGCGGAGGCGCGTGCCGTTTTTGCCGCCTATGCCCGTGATCACGGCCCGCGGGAGCTGCTGACGTCGTTGCTGGAGAGCCCGTTCGTGCCCGCGAAGGCGAACCTGTTGCTGCGCTGGACGCGCGCGGAGGGCGCGGCGAGCCGGTATGTCGACTTCCCGAACCCACTGGACAGGAACGCCTCACGTCGTTGACACCCTTTTCGCGGCGCCAATAGCGTGCTGGTTCGTGACGAATCGCTGGCGCACCCTGATCCCCACGGTCCTCGTCGTGGGCGCCCTGCTCACCCCCGCAGCCGAAGCCGGACGCCCTGCCTGGTTCACCTCCTGGGCCCAGTCGCAGCAGAACCTCGCTCCCACGGCCGTGCGCGACCAGTCGATGCGCATGATCACCCACCTGAGCCAGGGAGGCAGCGCCGTCCGGGTGCGCGTCCAGAACACGTTCGGCACCCAGCCCCTGACCCTCGACCACACCACCGTCGCACTGAGCGCGGGCGGTGCGGAGGTCTCGGACGTCCGCGACGTGGCGTTCGGCGGCCGTCGTGCCGTGACGCTGCAACCGGGCGCGTCGACGTGGAGCGACCAGGTCCCGCTGACGACCGCCCCCGGCGCCGACCTGGCCGTGAGCATGCACGTGGCGGGCGAGGCGGTGCCCGGCCGCCACGACTCGGCGTTCCGCGACAACTACCTGACCGCCGCGGGCACCGGCGACCACACCGCCGCCCAGGGCGGGGCCTACACCCAGAAGGTCCAGTCCACCTACGTGGTCACCGCCGTGGACGTCTTCAACCCGCGCCTGAAGGGCGCGATCGTGCCGTTCGGCAGCTCGGTGGTGGACGGCGTGGGCAGCACCGACTGCGGTCCCGGCTGCACCGAGCTCGGCACCGACAAGCGGTGGACCGACGTCCTGGCGCGCCGGATCACCGCGGAGCTCCCCGCCGGCGCCCGGCTCACCGTCGCGAACGCGGGCATCAGCGGCACCACCAGCGCCGTCTGCCCCGGGAACTCGCCCGGCATCAAGGGCCTGGACGCCATGTCCCGCCTGGAACGGGACGTTCTCGCCCTGCACGGCGTAACCGACGTCATCTACTACTACGGCACCAACGACCTGGCGAACGGCTGCTCGGCCGCGGACATCATCACCAGCTACCGCGCGGTCTTCGCCCGCCTCCGCGCCGCCGGTGTGGCCGTCCACGTCACGCCGATCACGCCGCGCCCCGGCTACAGCGACCAGAACAACGTCGACCGCCACGCCGTCAACTCGTTCGTGAGGCGGGGCGGCGACTGCTCCGGCACCTGCGCGTCCGTGACGGACTTCGACCAGGTCCTCTCCGATCCCACCAAGCCGAACGGCATCTACCCGCCCTACGACACCGGTGACGGCGTGCACGCCAACATCGCGGGTCAGCAGGCGATCGCCGACTACATCGACCTGGCGGACCTCTGAGGGCTCGGCGAAGCCGCCGCGTCGGCTGAACCTGTCGCTCGCGAGAGCTACACCCCGGTGTCCGCTCCGGCGGGATTCTCCGGCTCGAAAATCTCCCTAGCGTCTGCGGGGCAAGCCTTCCCCCGCTGACAGCAAGGAAGTCGGAGTCATGGAGCAGAGTGCCTTCCCTGGCCGTTCCGCCGTCGAGCCGCCCGAGAGCAGGCGGCGGTTGCGCAGGTTCCGGTTCCCGGTCCTGTTCGTGACGCTGTTCGTCCTGATGCTGGCAGTGGTCGGGATCGACACGCTCGTCGCGCCACTGCCCCTGCTCGCGCTGCCGGTCGGCGTGGGGCTGGCCGTGGCCGGACTGGTCTGCTACCGCCGGTTGTCGCGGTACGTCGAGATGCGCGACATCGTGCTGGAGGTGGCGCCGCGCAACCGGTGGGCGGGGCTGGGCAAGGGCGCGCTGCTCGGGTTCGGGTTGTTCTGCGCCATGCTGCTGCTCATCGGGATGTTCGGCGGGTGGGACGGCCTGTCGTCAGGGTCGTTCCTCGGTGCGCTGGGGATCGCGGGGATGATGGCGAGCGTCGCGACCATGGAGGAGGTGCTGTTCCGCGGGGTGCTCTTCCGCATCCTGGAGGAGCGGACCGGCACCGTGATCGCGCTGGTCGTGTCGTCGTTGCTGTTCGGCATGACGCACATCGTCAACACCAACGCCACGCTGTGGGGTGCGTTGTCGATCGGGCTCACCGGTGGCGCGATGCTGGCCGCCGCGTACGTCGTGACCCGGTCGCTGTGGTTCCCGATCGGCCTGCACTTCGCCTGGAACTTCACCCACGCCGGCGTCTTCGGCATCGCGGTGTCCGGGTCGGACAACGTGCCGGACGGGCTGCTGCACCTCGGCATCGAAGGCCCCGCGGTGCTCACCGGTGGCACGTTCGGTCCCGAAGCAAGCCTGATGGCGCTGCTGGTCTGCTTCACGGCCACCGCGCTGATGCTGAGCCAGGCCGCCCGCACCGGCAGGATCCGGCCCCGGCCGCGAAAGTCCTGAGTGGACCCCAGGTCGCCCGATCCGCCGATTGAGACGCGAACCGAAAAGAGAGCGCTTTCATGCTACGTTCGGATGAGAGTCGGCAACTCGGAGTGGAGCGGCCTGTGCCCGTCCTTTGGGGTGTCTCGTTCGACGCCACGGCCATGTCCGGTGTGGTGGTGGAGTTCATCAAGATCGCGAAGTCCTTCGCGGGCAGGGGTTTCGGGGTCCACCTCGACCTCGGCTACGACATCAAGGCCGACAAGGGACGTTTCTTCCAGCCCTACCAGCACGAACACGTGCCGGAGTGGATCACCCTGGACCGCGTCGACGGCATCTCGGACATCACCGGGTACGACCAGGAGTTCGTGGCGTCGACCCTGGAGGCGGTGCGGCGCGACCAGGTCGTGGACGCCGATCGCATCGTCTCGGAGCTCGCCGGCGCGATCGTGCGGACCTGGGAGGACCGCGGCGTCACGCTCGTGATGGTCGAGAACGGCACGTTGCCGGAGAACGTCGTCTACACGCGAGCGCTGTACCGGGCGATCGAGATTTACGGTGCGACCCATGGCCTTGGCCGGTACGTCCTGTGGCGCGACCACGACCTGATGTGGCAGAGCGAACCGGACAAGTACGGCAGTTTTCCCTATCCGGCAACGCCTCCGATGGTGAACTCGCCGCACATCCACTACTTCGCGCTGCACGAGGAAGCGAAACGGCGCACGCTGGAGTGGATGCCGCACCTGCGCGCGCTCGACGTCCTGCCGAACACGTTCACACCACCCAGCCGTCCTGGGCGAACGGACTTCCGCGAGCACTTCGGGGTTCCCCCGCACGCGAGGCTCGTCGCCAGGATCACCAGGATCATCCCGCAGAAGCGCATCGACCGTGACCTGCACCTGCTCGCACTGCTCCCGGACACCTGCCTGTTCATCGCGGGCGACACCGAGGAGAACCCGGAGGAGACCGCGAAGCTGCGGGCACTGGCCGAGGAGCTGGGCGTGGCCGTCGTGTTCGGTGGCGTGCTCGAACCGTGCGAGTCGGCGGGGGACGGGTTCTCGGTGCGCGACCTGCTGGCACACGCCGACGTCGTGTCGTTCCTGACGTCGTACGACTACGAGAGCTACGGCAACCCGATCGGCGAGGCGATCGCGGCCGGTGTGCCGTACATCGCGAGCCGGTACGCCCTGTACGACACGGTGTACGCGGGCTTCGAGGCACCGGTGCTGGACATCCTGGAGCACGACCTGCCGACGCCGGAGTTCGCCGGGCAGGTCCTGGAACTCATGACGAACGCGGAGAGGCGGGCGGAAGTGGTGGCGCACAACCAACAGCTCGGCATGCACAACCGCGCGGCCGCGGAGGAGCTGGTGAGCGGCCTGTTCCCGCCGCCGATGGGCGAGAAGGTGCGGATCAGCGTGGTGCTGCCGGTGTACGACGAGGCGGCGAACATCGAGGCCGTGCTGCAGTCCCTGCACGACCAGGACGACATCGACCACGACACGTACGAGATCGTGCTGGTGGACAACAACTCCACCGACGACACGGTCGCGCTCGCCCGCAGGTTCGCCGAACGGTCGAAGGTCGGCCTGCACGTGATCAGCGAACGCGAACAGGGCGTCGCGTGCGCGCGCAGGACCGGTATGGAGTTCGCCGCCCGGCGCAGCCGCAACCGCAAGGACCCCGGCGAGCGCTTCTACCTGGTCTCGGCCGACGCGGACTGCCGGGTGGACCGCCGGTGGCTGACCGAGCTGTTCGCGGCGATGGAGAAGGACAAGGCCGCGATCGGCGTGTGCGACTACTACTACAACCCCGACCACTTCGTCGGCAGGCCGCGGCTCTGGGACGCGATCCAGCGCACGTTGCGCTGCCGGGCGGTGACGTTCTCGCTGTTCGGCGGTTTCCCCGACGGCAAGGGCTTCGCGGTGGAGCGGGAGGCCTACGAGCGCGTCGGCGGGATCGAGATCTTCTACCAGCTGCGGAACGGGCGGTTCGTCAACCACCTGTCCGACGACTGGGACTTCGGCATCAAGGTCCGCGGCGCCGGCTACGACATCACCTACGCGCCGCTGTCCAAGGTCGAGATCAACCCCCGGCGCGTCAACCACGCCCTCGACGAGGTGATCACCGGTCGTGCCTACGGCAACGACGGCATCATCGTCATGCGCGACATCAGGCCGGAGGCCCCGCCGCGGACGGTCGACCTCACCGAGGCGGAGGCGTTGCAGGCCTGGGAGTTCTCCGTGAAGGACTTCACCCCGAAGAACACGATCCTGCCCGTCCTGCTCACACCGTCCTTCCTGGACGACGACGCGGTGGTGGAGTTCTTCGGCGAGGACCTCGCCCACCGGCTGGGGGAGCGCATCGCGGAGATCAAGGCCGAGATGAGCGTCGTCGACTTCCTCCCGATCCACTCCTACAAGACGCCGTCCTACCGGCTCTACCTCGAGTTCAGGGACGAGATCTTCGCCAGGTTGCGCGCCACCGTCGGCGAGGACATCGGCTACCCGCCACCGTTGCCGGAGTGCTTCGACGACGTGCCGGAGGACAGGTTCGCCGAGTTCGTGAAGTACTACTGCGAGGACAGGGAGTCGGGGGAGGCGCACAACTACTTCGGCAATGGAGGCGTGTTCTGATGACGGACCGCGAACCAAGGGTGTGGGCCACGCTCCAGGACCCCGCCAACGCGCACCTGCTCGACTACGTCACCGAGGACCCGTTCGGGGCGCACGTGTTCCCCGGCAACGTTCCCGGCTACGGCGTGGACGACTTCCTCAACGACCTGAGCGACCAGCTCGTCGGCACCGCCCCGATCCACCTGTGGTCCTACATCCCCACCTGCGCCTACAAGTGCCGCTTCTGCCAGTACCCGGTCGTGCTGGTCAAGGGCGGCCAGGCCGAGGAGAAGCTGACGCAGTGGGTGGACTGGAACATCCGGGAGGCCGAGCTCTGGCTGGACCGGGTACCGGAGCTGGCCGGCGCACCCGTCGGTGAGTTCAACGTCTTCGGCGGCACGCCGTCGTTGTTGCCGGAGAAGCAGATCCGCCGACTGCTCGACTTCTACCGCGAGAACTTCGGGTTCACCGAGGACACGACGATCCGGTTCGAGGGCGACCCGAGCACGTTCACCCCGGCCAAGCTCGAAGCGCTGAGGGAACTGGGCTGCACCAAGCTGTCCAGCGGCGTGCAGTCGTTCGACGACGACGTGCTGCGGGAGTGCGGCCGCGAGCACACGTCGCAGATGTGCCTCGACTTCGTGCGCAACGCCCAGGCCGCCGGCTTCGAGTGGGTCAGCATCGACCTGATGTACGGGCTGCTGGACCAGACCGTCGACAGCGTCAGGCGCGACCTGGACGTGGTGCTGGAGAACGAGATCACCGCGGTCGTGTGCACCAAGCTGCACCTCAAGTCGTACGCGGAGACCAGGACCGGCGTGGCGGGGGAGCGGCCGGCGCCGTGGCAGCTGCCGGAGTACCGCGAGAAGCTCGTGCAGAACGGCCACTTCTGGCCGACCCTGCAGGAGCAGTACCGGATGCGCGAGATCCTGACCGACGGCCTGCGCGCCGCCGGCTACACCGAGCACCCCACGATGTACTTCGCCCGCGACGGCCTCGGGCCGGAGAAGTGGAAGTCCATCATGGTCGACCAGGACAAGCAGGAGGCCGAGGTGGCGATCGGCCTGGGCGGCAGCTCCAGCTGCCGCACCTCCGAGGCCATCACCGACGTGAACTGGAAGAACTACGCCCAGGCCGTCGAGGCGGGCCGCGTGCCGCTGGGCTCCGCGACGGGGTTCGACGCGGACGCGCAGGAGGCCAGGGCGGTCAAGATGGCCCTGTCGACCCTGCAACCGGTGCGCGAGGACCTGCACAACGCCTTGTACGGCAGGTCGTTGCACGAAAGCCCGTGGCGGGAGAAGTTCGCTTCCCTCGCCGAACGCGGGCTGGTCGCGGTCGACGCCGACGGTGTCGCCCTCACCGGCGATGGCGAGGTGCTGGTGGAGGCGATCATCAACACGGAGCT
>JASLAV010000398.1 GCA_030146905.1 Lentzea sp.
GCAAGAGCAGGGATTTCGCGCGCTCTGACGCTTTGCGCGACCAGCTGCACGACGCGGGCATCGCCGTCGAGGACACCCCCGACGGTCCGCAGTGGACTTTGAAGGACGACTGACTTCCGTGGCTGGCAACTCCAAGCGCAAGGGCGCGATGCGCAATCCGGGCTCCAAGAAGGGCGCGGTCGTCGGTTCCGGCGGGCAGAAGTCCAAGGGCCTGCAGGGCAAGGGCCCGACCCCCAAGGCGTCGGAACGCCCGAACCACCCCGCCTACAAGCGGGCCAAGGTGGCGGCGAAGACCGACGCCGTGAGGACGCAGCGGCGCCAGAAGTCGGAGAAGGCCCAGGCCGAGACCGTGGCCGGCCGCAACCCCGTCGTGGAGTGCCTGCGCGCGGGCACGCCGGCGACGGCGCTGTACGTGGCGCTGGGCATCGACACGGACGACCGCGTGACCGAGGCCGTGCGCCTCGCCGCCGACCGGGGCATCTCCGTGCTGGAGGTCGCCCGCGGTGAGCTCGACCGGATCACCGGTGGCGCGATGCACCAGGGCCTCGGCCTGCAGGTGCCGCCGTTCGAGTACGCCTCGCCCGACGAGCTGCTCGAACTGTCCCAGCGCGCCGGTGTGCCGCCGTTGCTGGTGGCGCTGGACGGCGTGACGGACCCGCGCAACCTGGGTGCCGTCGTGCGTTCCGCCGCGGCGTTCGGCGCGCAGGGCGTGGTGCTGCCGCAGCGGCGCAGCGCGTCGATGACGGCGGTGGCGTGGCGGACCAGCGCGGGAACGGCGGCCAAGATTCCGATCGCGATGGCCACCAACCTCACCCGCACGCTGCGCGACTGGGCGGAGGCGGGCCTGATGATCGTGGGCCTCGACGCCGACGGTGACGTGGACGTGGACGGTCTCGACCTCGCGACGGGCCCGCTGGTCGTCGTCGTGGGTTCCGAGGGCCGCGGCCTGGGTCGTCTGGTGAAGGAGACCTGCGACCAGACGGTGTCGATCCCCATGGCGACGGGTGTGGAGTCGCTCAACGCGTCCGTCGCGGCCGGTGTCGTGCTGGCCGAGGTCGCACGCCGCCGCAGGATCGCCGCCAAGGGCTGAGTGCCTGACGTTATCGGCTAGTTCGCCACGCTAAGCGAGCTGTTTCGCCGACGTTAGTGATCGTTTTCCCGCTCGCTGAACCGGTTTCGTTCCGCGAGCGGGGAAACGGCACTCCCCTCTCGCCAAGCACTTGCGGCAGACCGCGGTGACAAACGGCGGGGGGCCTATTCAGCCGCCACTCCCGAGCGCGGGTACGTTCGTGCTGATGGCAATTTGCAGATTCCGACCCGCAGGAGTCGGAGTGGGTTGCACCGCTTGGTCGAGCCGGTGACACCCCGTTTGGCACCGACCGACACGCCGCGTGACCATTTGGGGTCCAATCAGGCGAGGCGGAGGTCAACTGTGAAGAAGATCAGGTCTGCGTTTCGCTTTTGTAACTACTTTAGGTAACTGGCCTGCTCCGTTTAGGTACACACTGTGGTAGGACAGACGTTGAACGGTCAGACAGCTTCTACCGTGATTGTCGATAGAAATTGATTACCACCGGCGGGGGCGACGTGACTCGGCGTACAGCGAATCAGGACGAGCTGATTCGCCACGCTCGGGACGCCGCTCGCCGAGGTCGCGCATGACGACCCGCGGCGCCCTCCGCGAGCTCCTGGGTTTGCGCGAGTTCCGCGCCATGTGGATCGGTTCGACCGCATCGACCGCCGGGGACCAGCTCGCGGCGGTGGCATTGTCACTGCTCGTATTCGAGCGGACACAATCCGCAGCCTGGACCGCGCTCACGTGGTCGCTGACGCTCTTCCCGCCGCTGATTTCGGGCCCGTTGCTCGGCTGGGTCGCGGACAGGTTCCCGCGACGCACGGTAATGGTGACAACGGCGTGGTTGCAGGCCGTGCTCATGGCCGTGATGGCCATTCCGGGCATGCCGCTGTGGGCGATGATCGTGTTGCTCGTGGTGGTGCTGGCGATCTCCTCGCCATACCTGGCGGCACAAGAAGCGAGCCTTCCTCACGTGCTGCCCTCGAAACGCTACGACGACGGCGTGGCGTTGTTCGGCACCTCAGTCGACATCGCTCAAATGGCGGGCCTGGCCGCCGCCGGCTTCCTCGTCGCCCAGACCAGCCCCGCCGTCGCGCTCGGCATCAACGCCGTCACGTTCGCGGCGCTGGCGATCCTGGTGCAGACGTCCGTGAAGCACCGTCCCGCCGCGGATCCGCTGGGCCGCAAGAAGAAGGACGACGAACCACGAGGCGTGCTGACGCTGATGGTGGCCGAGCCGCGCCTGAGAACGCTGCTCGGCGTCCGGCTGCTGGCGGGCCTCGCGATGGTCCCGGAAGGCCTCGCGGTGCCACTGGCGGTGAGCCTGAACGCGGTGTGGGCGGTGGGCCTGATCCTCGCCATCGAACCCGCGGCGAACGTGCTGGGCGTGGCGCTGCTCTTCCGCCTGGTCCGCGATCCGGCGAAGCGAGAACGGCTCATCGGCCCGCTGGCGATCCTGTCATTGGCTCCGCTGATCCTGTTCGCGTTCAACCCGAACCTGACCTGGACGATCGTTTTGCTGGTCTTCGCCGGTATAGGCGGGGCTTATCACACACCCGCTCGTTCGGCGTGGATGAGGCTGCTGCCGGACCAGTACCGCGGAAGGGCTTATGGCATTGGTCGCGCGGCGCTGCGCTCGAGCCAGGGCGGAGGAATGGCGCTGGCCGGCGTCGTCGCCCATTCGATCGGATCGGTGACGGCCACGATCGCGGGAGCGGGCGGTATCGGCTTGCTGCTGGCGACGCATGCCACCTTCGCCTGGAGACGTGCTCGAGGTCGCAGTGACACGAAGACGGTGGCAATCTGAAACAGAACGGTCACCAAAAGCGATATCCGTTGTAGAGGCATCAGGATGATTGCAGTCAGGTCGGCGAGAGGCGGCGTTCAGAAGTCACGGTTGCACATGGAAGGACACCTCCTCGTTGCGACGAGCAGCAGCGCAGGTAGGTCTACGACCTGGTCAGCGGCGGCTTGCTCATGATGTTCCATGAGCGTAGGGGGTCGTGGTGAAGAACAGTTTGACTGATCGCGGGCGGTCGCGGGTACTCGGCTTGACTCCGATTCGCAACTGGGACCTTTGGACCGTTGCGCCCAGTGCGATCGCATACTTTTTCGTGCTCGAAGCAGCAGTTGCCGGAGCGTCCATCTGGCTCCTGACGAAGCTGACTTCGGTCTCGATCTCCGACTGGCTGCGCTTCGGCGCGCTCATCGCCGCGATCACGATCCACCTGACCATCGTCCGCAGAGCGGAAGAGGCCCGCCGGAACGAGGCTTCAGGCCCCCACATCGACCTGACGTCGGTCTGGACCTTCGCAGCGGCCGTGGCCCTGCCAGGTGGCCTGGCGGTGATAGCCACGATCTGGATGCGCATCCTCATCCAGCCCATCGCCCGCCGCCAGCCGTACCGCTTCGTCTTCGGCACCGCCTCGATGCTCGCCTCAACGCTGCTGTCGTGGGCCTTGGTCCACCTGACGGGCGTCTCACTGGCAGCCACCGGCAACGTCCCCACAGACCTGGGCCTGGTGCTGGTCCTGGCCATAGCGGCGGTCCTGTACTGGTTCGTGCAGGTGATGACGGTCGCGGTCGCCTTCAAGATCGTGACCCCGAACTCGAAGGTCCTGGACTTCCTGGGCTCCAAAGTCGACAACATGCTGGAAATGAGCACGCTCGGCGCCGGCGCGATGCTCGGCATGCTCATGACAAGCCACTGGGTGGGCCCACTGCTGCTGGTCGTCCCGGTGATCCTGGTGAACGCCCTCCTCTCCCGAGCGGGAGAACGAAGGGCCCACCTGGAACGCCTGCTGCGAGAACAGGAACAACTGCACCAACGCCTGGCAGCGGACGCCCACACCGACTACCGAACGGGCCTGCTGAACACGAACGGCCTGACGGAGTACGCGGGCCGCCTGGCAGAACGCTGCCGCCTGGACAGCGAACCGATGACCGTCCTGGTAATCGACCTGGACCACTTCAAGCGCATCAACGACACCTGGGGCCACCCGGCAGGCAACGCGGTACTGGCCGAGGTGGGAAGAATCCTCCGGGAAAAGCTCCGCCCAGGAGACGTGGCAGGCAGAGACGGCGGCGAAGAGTTCGTAGTGGCCCTGAAGGACACGCCAGTGGCACAAGGCGTGACGATCGCAGAACGCATCCGCGAGGCAATCGGCTCCCTGGCAGTCCCCACCACGGACAAACACCGCAACGTGGTGACGCTCTACGGCCGCGAGATCCAACCGCCAGAACCAGAAGGCGCGGACCTGCAGGCAATCAGCGCCTCGATAGGCGTAGCAGTGATCCCGGACAACGGCCCGGACATGGCAACGGCACAACACTCAGCCGACGCAGCCTTGTACAAGGCAAAGGAAAGCGGCCGAAACCAGGTCAGAGTAGCGGGCCTGGACATCCCACCGCGCCTGATGCCGATGCCAACCCCAAGGCAAGACGACATCACCAAGCCAATAACGTCACGCACGGCATAAACAACGCGAAGCCGAAGGCGAGCCGGACAGGCCCTTGGCTTTTGAGCGAAGCTCTCAGCGGTGGGGTCCCCACCGCAACGCAACCACCAACGCAACAGCAAGCCGCCCAACGAAACAGGCGTGCCATCAACCCGCAGACGGCGCGGACCCCCCGATCAGATTGCCGGGGGTCCGGGGGCAGAGCCCCTGGGTGGAAGCACCCAACAGCAACAAAACAAACGCAGCCGGGGAACCGGCTTAAACCCCCCGCTGCCGGACAGCCCCAACCCCCCGACAAACCAAATAAATCACAAAACTAACCGCTGTAACCAAAGCAGAAACCGGCAACCCAGGCTGCAAGGACAACAAAATCCCACCAACAGCAGCAACCTCGGCAAAAACCACAGACAAAACCGTGGCCCGCAAAGGAGAAGCGGTAATCCGC
>JASLAV010000509.1 GCA_030146905.1 Lentzea sp.
GACCTCGGACGTGAGCAGCCCGAGCGCCTTGCCGGCCGTGCCGGGCAACTCCGCCTGCCGGCGCCGGAGCACCGCGGCGGCGTTGACCATCGTCGTGAGGGGCGAGCGGAGTTCGTGGCTGACGTCGCCCGCGAACCTGGCGTCGCGCAGAACACGTTGCTCCAACGCGTTGGCAGTCGTGTTGAACGTGCTGGCCAGCGGCCCGAGGTCGGGATCGCGCTGGCTCGGTAGCCGTGCCTTCAGATCGCCGCCGGCGATGCGCGATGCGGCGTCGGTCAGCTCGCTCAACGGTCTCAACGCGCGTCTGCTGGCCCAGGAACCGAGTCCTACGCCGAGCATGCCGCTGAGCACCGTTCCGGCGATCAGCAGGCCGCTGAGGAAGCGGAAGGTGCGGTCGAGCTGGACGAGCTGGAAGAGTTCCACGTAGACGCCTTGCCCGTCGGTCAGCGACTGGGCCACCGCGATCACCGGGATGCCGTCGGCCCGGAGACGTTGCCTGGCGGGCGTGCCGTCGCGTGCCATCAGGATCAGCTCTGGAGGAACGACGGCGGGATCGACCTGCCGCCCGCTCGTCAGCACCTCGTCACCGTGGAAGAGCATGATCGTCGAATCCGGGTTGGTCGTGAGACCGGTCAGCAGTTCGGTCAGCCCGTCCGAGTTGGTGCGGACGGCCTCCTCGACCAAGCGCAGGTTGACCTCCGCCTGACGGGTCGTGGCCTGCACGCGCTGCCGGAGCATGTAGTCCGACGCCAGGTTCCACGTCGCGGCGGCCAGCAGGCTGGTGACGAGCACAGAACCGAGACCGAGCGCAGCCGCTACCCGCCAGCGCAGGGAGAGGCGGGGCACCATCACCTCGGCGGGCCGATCTTGTATCCGGAACCGCGCACTGTCAGCACGAACACCGGATCTTCCGCGTTGTGCTCGACCTTCGTCCGCAGCCTGCGGACGTGCACGTCGAGCAGCCGGGTGTCGCCGTAGTAGTCGTACCCCCACACCCGCTGCAACAGCTGCTCCCTGGTGACGATGCGCCCGCCGGCGCCGGCCAGTTCGGCGAGCAGGCGGAACTCGGTGCGGGTCAACCGGATCTCCTCACCGCCGCGTTTGACCACGCCTTCGTCCGGCCAGATCTCCAGGTCCTCGATGCGGTGGGAGAGGTTCTCCCGCGTGCCGCCACGGCGCCGCAACAGTGCTCGGATGCGTGCGGCCAGTTCGCTCGCCACCAAGGGCTTGGTCACGTAGTCATCCGCGCCCGCCTCCAGCCCGGCGATGACGTCGGGCGTGTCGGTGCGCGCCGTCACGATGATGATCGGCAGATCACCCTGGGCGCGCAGCCTCCTGCAAACCTGCAAGCCGTCCACCCCGGGCAGCATGAGGTCGAGCAGCACGACGTCGAACGAGTCGGTGTCGAGCCGGCTCAACGCGTCCTCGCCCGAGACGGCCTCGTTCACGGCGAAGCCCTCGTCCGCGAGGGCCAAGCCGAGTGCTTGGCGGATGCGCTCGTCGTCGTCCACGAGCAGCACGGAGAAATCCATGTCCCGCTTTTCTTCGTAGGTTTCCAGTGCTGCTTCTACCACGTTGCCATGGTGACCGCATCGCGACTGGGATGTATGCCTTCGAAAGGAGTTCGTAAGGTTGCACAATGCACGCGTCAGGCATGCTTGTCGCCGCGGGTGAACGCCCGTAGTGGGCGCGCGCTTGCGCGCTTCCGGGGAAGGTCAGACGTCAGCCGGCGAGACGGCCGGCGTCTGCCTCGGGATGATGAGAGGCCATACCAGTCGTGACAGGCATGCCCACCACCGACGAAGGCATGGCAGGAACAATTCTGGTGTGCGACGGGTGCGGGCGGTCGCGCCGCACCAGCGCCACAGGCATGTTCGCGTGGCACCTGTTGTGGCTGCAGGCCGATCAGGCGGGGTGGACGGGCTCGGACAGGCCGCTGGGGCCGCACTACTGCACGATCTGCGTCGATAACGAATAGGTAACCTTTGCGCAGTGCAATAATCTTGCTCGTCTGATTCATCCGTACCCCTCCGTGTCGGTACACACGATCGCCGCTCTGCGCGGAGGGAGATCCACGTGCTCACACGTCTCGCCAAGCTGGTGGCGGCGCTCGCGATCCTTTGTTCGTTCGCGGCATCGCAAGCGTCCGCGCAGCCCGGATTCGGGCCGGAGTACACGCAAACCCAGTTCGGCCCGATGGGGCCCGCGGGCAGGGACATGCTCGTCAAGGTCCGGCTGGCGGGGTTGTGGGAGGGGCCCGCGGGACGGCTGGGACTGGAGAAGTCCGCCACCCCACTCGTCAAGGAGGCGGGCCGGCATCTGATCAGCGGCCACGCCGAGCTGGACGCCAAGGTTCTCGAGCTCGGGCGCACGCTGAACGTCCCGCTGCCCAGCGAGGCCAATGCCGACCAGAAGGGCTGGATCGCGGAGATGACCAACGCCCCGGCCGGCAGTGCCGAGTTCGACCGGGTCTTCGCCAACCGCCTCCGCGCCGCACACGGTGGTGTCTACAAGTTTCTCGCGGTCGTTCGCACCGGCACCCGCAACACGCTGATCCGGGACTTCGCCAAGCGCTGCATGGAAGTGGTGCTCGACCACATCCAAGTTCTGGAAGCGACTGGCATGGTTGATTTCACCGACACGGAAGCCATCCCGCTCGCCGCGCTCGCTGCCACGCCCGTCAGTCCGCCGCCCGTTCCCGCTGTTCCCCAGGCGGTGCCCACCGTACCCAGGACGCAGAACATCGCTCAGGACAACGAAAGCGACGGCTCCGATGCGATACTCGGTGTCCTCGTGATGGCGGCCGTCGCAGGCGGGATCTACCTGTGGACTGGTGGTCGTCCGCGCGGCTCGCGCTCGTCACGACGATGAAGCCACATCGCAAGGGGCTCGCAAGGTCGCACAGTGCGGGTTCCCGTCAAAATGGCAGGGCGGACCCCGTCGATCGGGGCGGGCGTCCGCACCAGACCACCACGGGAGATCCGGGTGCCGGCCGGTAGGATCGGCCGGCACCCGCTCGCGCAAGATGGGGAACGTAGATGCGCTCACACGCCGTGCTCATCGGCTACAGCGCCCGCGGTCGTATCGTGCTGAGCACGCTGTTCGCCGGAGGCCACGCGACGGACTTCACCGCCGTCGACTCCGACCCCGAACGCGTCGTGCAGGCCGGAGTGGACGGTGTACGCGCCGTGGCAGGCGAAGGCTGGCGCCTGGACGTGCTGTGGTCGGCAGGCGTGCAGACGTCGGACCACATCGTCGTCGCCGTGACCGACGACGCTTCGGCCTTGCGCATCACCTCCGTCGTGCGCAGCCTGAACGAGGACGCCACGATCACCACCCTGGTCCACAGCACACACCTGCAGGAGCTCGTCGAGTTCCTCGGAGCCGATCACGTCTTGGCGGCGGACCGCGTTGGTGACTGGGCGCTCGAGATGGACAGCCTCGTGTGCGGTCAGTTGCCGGAGCTGGAGTGGTCCGTGCTGGAGCGTCCGGTGATGCAGGACGAGGTCGGCAGCTCGCCGCTGGAGTGCGGCAACGACGTGCTGGCCGTCGTACGGGCCGGTCAGCGGATCTGGGCCGAAGATCCTGAAGTCGAGGAGTTGCGCGGCGACGACAAGCTGGTCGTGCTGAGCAGCGGTCCCATCGGGGACTGACGACTCTCCGGCACTTGTCGCCACCTTCGTCGCAGCATGCGCCGGAGTACTGGACTGTCAACGGTTTCCTCATACCAGGCACCACGGCCGCGAACATCAGGGGTCGGGCACGTAGCTGACCTGACCATGGCGGGTGGTCTTCACAGTGTTGTCACTCGATCGGCCTGCAGTCGTCCCCGGAGGACTGTCCGAAGTGAACGCCACAGGCCGGAGGCGGTGGAAGTCGCTAGGAGAGGATGCCGCGTTCGAATGCCGTGGCGACCGCCGAAGCGCGATCGCTGGCACCGAGCTTGCCGTACAGATGGGTGAGGTGTGTTTTCACGGTCGCCTCGCTGATGAACAGCTTCCGAGCGATTTCCCGGTTGGTCGTCCCCTTGGCGACCAGAGCGAGAACGTCCCGTTCGCGAGCGCTCAACGGCGGAAGAACCTCGGGCGGGGCGGGCTCGGGCGGGGTGCGGAGTCGTGCGACGAGACGCGCGGCGACCGATGGCGCCAGCACCGTGCGGTTGTCCGCCGCGGCACGGACCGCGTCGAACAGCTCGCCGGATGGCGCGTCCTTGAGGATGTAGCCGGTCGCGCCCGCCTCCATCGCCGGGATGACGTCGGAATCGGTGTCGTAGGTCGTCAGGACCAGCACGCGGCACCGCAGTCGCCGCCGGGTCAGTTCGGTGATCGCCTCGACGCCTGTGCCGCCGGGCATGCGCAGGTCCATCAGGACGACGTCCGGGTCGAGACGGTGGGCGAGGGAGACGGCCTCCTGCCCGCCGGAGGCCTCGGCGAGGACCACGAAGTCAGGCGATGTCGCGAACATGCCGCGCAGCCCACCGCGCACGACAGGGTGGTCGTCGACCAGCAGCAGTGTGATCGGAGTCTGTTCACGAGTCATGGCGCGCCAACGGTACGCGGACGGCGATCGCGGTGCCGCCGTCTCGTTCCGACTCGACCTCGACGACGCCGCCGGCACGGGCGGCGCGGACACGCATGCCGGCGAGCCCGAAACCGCCGTGCGCGGATCTCGGTGGCACCGCCGACGGGTCGAAACCGCAGCCGTCGTCCCTGATGTCCACGGTGACTTCGTCGCCGAAGTAGCTCAGGGTCACGCCGACCCGTGTCGCGCAGGCGTGCTTCGCCACGTTGCTCAGCGCTTCCTCCATGATCCGCAGCAACGTCGCGCCCGATTCCACGGGCAGGGGATGGGGCTCGCCGCTGACGGTGAACTCGACCGGCGTCGTCGCGACGGCCGACCACCGCCTCGCGGCGTTGTCGAGTGCGTCGGCCAGCGGCAGGTGTTCCAACGGCCCCGGGGTGAGGTCGTGCACCGAACGGCGTGCCTCGCCGAGACTGTGCCGCGCCAGCGCCACCGCCTGCTCGACGTGCCCGCGAGCCGCCCGCTCGTCGGCGGTGTCGAGCGAGGCTTGCAGCTGCGTGATGATGCCGGTCAGCCCTTGGGCGAGGGTGTCGTGGATCTCGGCGGCGAGACGGCGACGCTCGTCGGCGGTGCCGGCTTCGCGTGCCTGCAAGACCAGCTGCGTCTGCAACGCCTTGTTTTCGGCCATCGCGCGTTCCAGCTCGACGATGGTGGCGGATTGAGCACGACGCTGTTCCTCGGCCTGCCGCCCGAACCGGTCGATCAGGAGCGCGAGGCAGCCATGCAGGACCAGGAGGGCGGCGAACACCGTCCACTGGCCCGCGCCGTCCGGCAGGAAGCCTCCCAGAGGAACCGCCTGCGCGAGCGCGAGCGTGGCCGCCACGAGGAGAAGTCCCCAGCGGCGTGCCGCTTCTGGCAGCTCCCGGCCGGCGTCGAAGTACCCCATCAGGGCGAAGATCGAGAAGAACGGGTTCAACCCGCTCAGCACGAACGCCAGCAGTGCCCGGACACTGAAGTACCAAAGTCTGCCGGGGGAGTGGTCGGGCAGGGACCGCAACGCGCGGTCCCACCCGAGTTGCCACACCAGCGCGCAGGCGGTGAGCGCGGCCGCCGTGACGACGCCGCCACTGGTCATCAGATCGTCGGCCGTCGCGGCGGAGACGAGCGTTCCCAGTGCGAGCAAGCCGTACGGGCCCCAGCGGTAGAACTCGAGCCAGCCGGCCTGCCGCGAGTGCGTCATGTCGATCATTCCCAACGAAACCAGCGAGCCGCCGCGGCGAGCAGGACGGCCGTCCACACGGTCAGGACGACGAGATGCTGCCACGAGGGCCAGGCGCCTGCCGCCGCCTGGTCCAGTGCCTGTGCGGTGGCGCCGAAGGGTGTGAGTCCGATGAGCTGCCGCGCTGTCTCGGGCAACACCGGCAACGGCACGTAGATCCCGGCGGTGAACATGGCCGGGAACAACGCCGTCAGTCCCACTGCCACCGCGGCCTTGGCCGTCCGTGCCACCGCCGTGATCACCGCGCCCGCCGCCAGCCCGGCCACCGCGCCGAACACGAGCGTGACCGCGTGAGCGAACGGATGGCGGGGGAGCACCACGTCGAACACCGCGAACCCGAGTACGAGTACGAGCAACGCCGACAGCAACGCGGTCGCGAAGTGCAGCACCACCTGCGCGAGCAGCAGATCGGACGGCCGAGCCGGTGTGGTGCGCATCCGGCGCAGCACACCGCGTTCGCGGTAGGACGCCAACGCGGCGGGCATCGCCTGCAGACTCGCCGTGATGAGCGCGACCAGCACCGTGCCCGGCACGTAGAACTCGATGATCCTGCGGCCGCCGAGATCGGATCGGCCTGCCGGTAGGCCGGGATCAACCCGAATCCCAGCAACAGCAGGGACGGGAAGACCAGCACCCAGAACATCGCTCCGGGTTCCCTGGTGAACAGACGGCTCTCCGCCTTCAGCACAGCGAGGCGCGCGGACATCAGCTGCCTCCCGCGGAGTGCGAACCGGTGAGGTCGAGGAACGCGTCGTCGAGCGTCGCGTCGGCCACCCGCAGGCGCGCCGCGGTGACGCCACTGGTGGCGAGGAGCGCAACCACAGCGTTGGCGGTCTCGTCGGTGCCGGTGATCGTCACATGTCCGCCGTGCTCGGCCACATGCGTCGCACCGGGCAACGCGCGAAGCTGTGCGTGCGGCAGCGGGCGAGACGGCAGGAAGGAGATCACCGTCGGCTGCTCGGACCTGCCGATCAGGCCGGCCGGTGTGTCGACTGCGACGACCCGGCCGCGGTCGAGCACCGCGATGCGGTCGCAGAGGCGCTGGGCCTCCTCCATGAAGTGCGTGACGAGCAAGACGGTCACCCCGGACCGGCGCACGTCCTCGACCAGCGCCCAGGTCTCCCGCCGGCCCCGCGGGTCGAGCGCCGTGGTCAGCTCGTCGAACACCACGACTTTCGGTCGTCCGATCAGCGCGAGTGCGATGAACAACCGTTGCCGCTGCCCGCCGGACAACTTGCCGAACCGCTGCCGCAGCACCATGCCAAGCGACAGGCGCTCGGCCAGCTCCCACCAGTCGACCGGATCCCGGTAGAAGGCGCCGTAGAGCTCCAACGCCTCGGCGACCGTCATCTTCGCCTGCAACTCGCTGCTCTGCAGCTGCACACCGAGCACCTCGGTCATCGCGGTGTGGTCGCGCCGAGGATCCAGACCGGCGACCCGGATGTCACCCCCGTCCGGCACCCGCAGGCCTTCCAAGCACTCGACGACGGTGGTCTTGCCCGCGCCGTTGGGCCCGAGGATCCCGAAAATCTCGCCTTCCTCCACGGCGAAGGACACGTCCTGAACGACGACCTCGTCTCCATAGGACTTCCGCAGCCCGCTGACTTGCACTATCGACATGATCACAGCGTGGTCTGCCTACCGCACACCCACCATCGGACATCGCGCTCTTTCAACCACCATCCGATCGGATGATGGCCACCGCTCATCTCGTCTGCTGCACCACGCCCCCGGACAAACGGCTGCAGCCGGGCAGCCCGTCGCTCGACCACCTTGCAGCCTCCTGGCTGCGTGGAAGCCGGCGCACCGGTCCGCATGCTCCTCGTCCGACCGCCGCTACTTACCGGGGACCGGCAAGGAACCGCCCGGTGTTCCTGCCGGAAGGCCTCCCTGTGCGACAGCCGCGACATTGGCCACGATGAGGGCAATGCAGGTTGGGGTGAAGGTGAGTTTCTCGCAAAGGAGCACCACGAGGAGAGGGAGAAGACCGTGGTCTCTGACTGATGCCCGGTGGTCGTCGGCTGACCAAGATCGGCAGGAGTGGGCGAGATGAGTCTGATCCGGCTGTCTGAGATCGACGGCTCCATGGTCGACGTGGCGGGCGGCAAGGCCGCAGGGCTAGGTGAGATGATCAAAGCGGGTGAGCGGGTGCCCGACGGCTTCTGCCTGACGGTCGAGGCCTATCTGGCGCGGGATGTCCCGGAGGCCGCACTGCTCGACGCCTACGAGCGGCTCGGAGGCGGGCGGGTGGCGGTGCGGTCCAGCGCCACCGCCGAGGACCTCCCGGACGCCAGCTTCGCCGGCCAGCAGGAGACATTCCTCAACATCGAGGGAGCTGACCGGCTCATCGAGGCGGTCCACCTCTGCTGGAATTCCCTGCACTCCGATCGCGCCGTCTCCTACCGCGCTGCGGCCGGCATCGACGACGCCGCCATGGCCGTCGTGGTCCAACGCATGGTCGACCCGGTCGTCGCCGGAGTGATGTTCTCGGCCAACCCGATCACCGGCTGCCGCACCGAGGTTGTCATCGATGCCGCTCCCGGTCTGGGCACCTCGATCGTGGACGGCACTGCCGTTCCGGACCACCACGTCCTCGGTCACGACGTGTCCGCCACGCCGAACCCCAACGGGTGCCTCGACCGCCTGCAGCTCGAGCAGGTGCGGGATGCGGGGCGGCGGCTGCAGCGGCATTTCGGTTCGCCGCAGGACATCGAGTGGGCGTTCGACGCCGAAGGCACGTTGTGGCTGCTCCAGTCGCGGCCGATCACGACGTTGTTCCCGCTGCCGCCCGACACCGGTGACACGAGGATCTACCTCGAGTTCGGTCACGTCCAGGGGATGCTGCGGCCTTGCACACCGATGGGCGTGGCGTTGCTCAAGCTGGGCGGGGGCATGTGGTTCAAGTCCGTGGGAGCTGACATCGACCCGCGCGATCCGCTGCCACGGTTGGTGCCCATCGGTGGGCGCCTCTACTTCGACCTGACCGACCTCGTGCGCAACAAGACGATGCGTAAGCAGCTGCCGACATCACTGGCCATCTACGGGCCGCACGCGCAAGGCGCCATTGCCCGCGCGATCGAGGACCCGAGGTTCGCGCCACAGCGCGGCTTGCCGTTCCGTCTCCGCACCGTGCTCCGGGGCGCGGTGCGGCTCGCACTGCCTGCCATCGCCGGGTTGGTGTCGAGCCTCGCCCGTCCGGCCTCGGCTCGCGCGAGGGCGTACCGCGGTGTGGAGGAGATCAAGCGACTGCTCATCCCGCCCGCTGAGCCGGCGTCTGCCGCCGAGCGGTTGCGTTGGGTCCTCGAGGACTCGCACAAGGTGGTCATGAGTCCCGACATGAGGGGAATCGTCTGGCCGCTGATGGCCGGCATCATCGCGGGGACGGCCCCAGCGGGACTGCTCGGCCGGCTCGCCTCCGCGGAGGAGATCGACGCGGTTCTGGGTGGCATGCCGCACAACGTCACCACGGAAATGGACCTGGCGCTGTGGGGACTCGCGGTGAACGCACGCGCACACGAAGACCTGTTCCTGCGCACTGCTCCGGAGGAGCTCGCCGCCAGGCATTTCGCCGGGGACCTGCCGGACATCGGTATGGCCGGATTCTTGGGCAGGTACGGCATGCGCGCGGCCGCCGAAATCGACGTCGGCGTACCCCGGTGGGCCGAGGACCCCGCTCCGCTGTTCGCGACCATCGCCAACTACCTCCGCGTCGACACCCCGGAACAGGAACCCGGCCAGCGGTTCGCGGCCGCCGCGGCGAAGGCGGAGAAGATGATCGAGACGCTGTCCCGGCGGGTACGGGGCAAGCGGCCGGTCCGTGGCCGGCTCGCGGTGTTCCTCATGCGCCGCTCGCGTCAGCTCACCGGTCTGCGGGAGATCGGGAAGTTCGCCTGGCTGCCCGCGATCCAAGCGTCGCGGCAGCAATTGCTCCTGATCGGCGACGAGCTGGTCGCACGCGAGGTGCTGGAACGCCCGGACGACATCATGTTCCTGGAATTCGACCAGGTACACGCCGCGGTGCACGACGGAGCCGACTTCCGAGAGGTGGTCGCAGCTCGTCGTGCGGAGCACGAGCGTGAACTGCGGCGGCCCACCGTCCCCGGTGCACTGTTGTCCGACGGGACCGACGTGGAGGCCCTCGCACCTGCGACGCGCGCAGAGCACGGCGTGCTGACCGGCATGTCCGGGGCCGCCGGCCGGGCAACCGGCCGGGCACGGGTGATCCGCGATCCCGCCGACGCACACATCGAGCCGGGAGAGATCCTGGTGGCTCCCACCACCGATCCCGGCTGGACACCGTTGTTCCTGACCGCGGCCGGCCTCGTGACCGAGACCGGTTCACCTGTCGCGCACGGACCCACCGTTGCTCGCGAGTACGGCATCCCCGCGGTCATCTGCGTCCGCAACGCCACGCGTGAGATCGTCACCGGCCAACTCATCACCATCGACGGCGCAGCAGCCACGGTGCGGTTGGTAGCGGACTGATCGTCCACCGGCAACGCGGTCCGGAGTCGACTCGGGCGGCATTACCCATGACGACCGGTGTGCCGGTGGCAATCGGCACACCGGCCATCGGCTTCGGGACTCAGGCGGACTGGCGCCGCGAGCGTTGGCAGGCAAAGCCGGCCCACGCTCCGATCGCGGTGGCGGACGCCAGGCTCAGCAGCGTCGGAACGACCTCGTCGGAGCGGTGAGAGGAAGCCCTGCGATCACTGGTGGCTTGTGTCGGCAGGAGCAGCCGCCGGGCCGGAGCGGTCGGCGGGTTGTGCGTGCAGTAGATGGACAGCCACGGCGATGGTCCAGCAGAACCCGGCGAGCAATGCGAGGTGTTCGAGCAGACCCGCAGGCGCAGGGCGCCAGACGCCCAGGGTGTCGAGGCGGTAGGCGATGCCCGCGGCGAAGGCGAAGACGATGACCAGGGAGCCCGACAGACGCGAGTAGATCGTCCAACTCCGGCTGGTCTCGCCCAGCCGTCGAGCCAGGATGAACGCCGGCGCGCTGAGCCCTGTGAACAGGGCCAAGCCCGCGACCTGGTGGACAGCACCGCTGACAGTGACTCCCGTTGCCTGCTGCCCAGGTGGGTAACCGAGCGCGGGGTCAGTGGGGACGAGCCCGGCCAAGACGAGCCCGGCCGCTGCGGTCGCCAGCAGACGTGAGCCCCAGGTGGCGCTGCGGTCCGATCCCAGTGTGCGGCGCACTCCGAAGGCGAAGGCTGCCAGCAGGAAGCCGACGATGACGAAGTTCGCGGTTTGCAGCCACGCGCGGTCGCCTGTGCCGAGTTGGCTGGCGCCGTGGTGCCACAGGCTGTAGCCAGGTCGGGTGGCGCCGTCGACCCACAGGATCACCTCCACGAGGACTCCCGCCGCGATGCCACTGGCCAGCAGCGCGCGCGTGCCAAGTTTGGGGCTGATCATCCAGAGGTCCTCCTGCATCTCCGCGACAGCGAGTGTCGCGGGCCGACCAGACTTCCCGGCTCTCCCGTTGGCACGCCATCCAACCGTGGCGCTACAGTAATTTTAGCTTATGCTGAAACTGCTGTAAGGAGGTGACCGGAGTGGCCGAACGCGAGGCGTTGCTGGAGTGGGTGGAGCAGGTCGCGATGTACCTGGCGCGCGATGGTGTGCCGCCGATCGCTGGGCGAGTGCTGGGGTGGTTGATGGTCTGCGATCCGCCGGAGCAGTCCGCTGGGCAGATCAGTGAAGCCATCGGCGCCAGCCGTGCCTCGTTGACCTCGAACCTGCGGGTGTTGTCCAGCATGGGGTTTCTGGTGAGCAGGACTCGGCCGGGCGAGCGGACGGTCTACTACCGGATGGCTGAGGGTGCCTGGGCGGTCGTGGTCCGCAAGCAGATCGCTGGCATCGCGTCGTTCCTCGACATCACCCGTCAGGGCCTGGACCTGGTCGGCTCGGATGAGGATCGAGCCGCGCGCGTTCGTGAGGCGCAGGCGACCTTCGAGTGGATGGCCGCGGTGTTCGACAGCGCACCACCTCTGCGCACCGATCGCTCGACAGATCCGGAGACGGCACGACGAAGCCCAAGGGGCTGAGGTCACGCCTGGTCCGGTCGACGGAGCGACAACACCCTCTGCGCCGCCGACGGCGGCCTGCCCGCGAGTGCGGGCTGACGGCTGAATGGCCGAGGCGACCAGTGCGGCGAGGGTCTCGGCGATTCGCTTGCCAATGAACACAGGATGCACCCTTGCCATGCCCATCGCAGGGAAGGGATATCGACAGGGAACGGTGCGCATCGGTTGAGCACGCGAGCGACGCGGCTTGGGCGATCACATCGGCTGGTGCAGACGGTGGCGCGCGTCGCTCAGGCTGAGCTGGCGTGCTCGACTGAAGTAGGTCTCATCTCGTCGCGAAACTACGGCCCAGTGAGTGGCAAGGCACCGTCGGCCAACTCGAGCCGCAACGCGCGCGAAACAGCTCACCGCCGCGTCCACAACGTGCCGACGGCGTTCGTCGCTTTTGATGGTCGTCCCGGCGGCAGGCATGGTGTCAGCCTATCCACGGCGCCTTGCCCGCCGGTTCGCTCCGTTCAGCTACCGAAAGAGCCAGCTACGCCCGCGGTTCCGGTTGCCTCGGGGTCGTCGGCTGTCAGCGCGTCGATGGCGGCCAGCGGGTTCCAGTAGTCGTCGTATCGAGTGATCAGCCCGTCGGCGTCGGTCTGCACGACTCCGAAGCAGTCCTGCCTGAAACGCTTCCCGGTGGGCGTCGCCGTCCCGTCCAGCGTCCAGAATGCCACCGCGATCTGCGGGCTGGCTGTCGCGATGTAGCGCAGGTTCACGGCCTGCACGTCGAAGGTGGCTACGAAGTTCCGCATGTGCTTGCCCAGGGCTTCGCGCCCGTGCAGTTCGGAGGCCATCCCGGCCGGCGCAAACGGAAAAGTGAACGTGGCGTCGGCGGTATACAGCTCGGCCCAGGCATCCAGCCTGCCGGCGGTCAGCAGCCGCAGGTGGTCGGCCACGGCGTGCTGGGCTGGGGAACGGTTTTCGGTCGTCTCTGTCATGCCGCCACCGTAGCCCAAGTTAGTGGCTGACCTATAACAAACGGGGTGAGAAGGATCGCGTCCGGCGCGGTTGCTTGATGACGCCCGTCCCGCTCTACATCTCAGATGGCCAGGGCAGACCGATCGGCCCGGACTGGGCTTTCGGGCCGCTCTGCGGCCTCGGCGGCGCCTACAATCGCGCCTTCCCGAACGCGCTCTACCTCGTCCAGAGCATCAGCTCAACATCGTTATTGCGGATCAGATCTACTGAGACGACGCGGTACCCGTTCCTCTCTCCGAATCTGATCCACCCCGCTCAGCCTCTCGTGGGCCAGATCAGATCCGGTGAGAGCCCACAGTTCCGCACCGGCCAGTTGCTGGTACGGCTGGGGCAGGTAGCCGGGGGTGTGGTGCATGATCAGGTGCAGCCACTGCTGCCAGGAGATGTCTCCCAGACGTGAGAAGACGAAACCCCGCAGGGCGATTTGGCGATCATGGTGAGGACACTCCCTGCGTCCCGCATCCGTGCGCCTTTGCGGGCACACCGACCCGGCCGGTAAGAACAGGATGTTCGTTACTTGTGCTTCGTTCAGGGACAGCAACTGGCCTGAGTGGTCATTGGTCAGTGCCTTGCAGTGCAGGTGGGCTTGGCCACCGATGTGCGCGCCGAGGAATCTGAGCGCCCAGTCTCTCCGCGTCCGGAGAAGGTGGCCTGTTGCAGGAAGAGGCTGTCCTCGGTGCGAAGCCCATCAGCGTGGACAGCCGGGCCGCGGGTGTTGACGACCGTCGCACCCGCCATGGTGAGCCGGCCCCTGATGTGGGCGCCCGACAGGCGCACCGTTTGGGAGCACGCTCGGGGAGCAAACGGGAGCAGAATGATGCGTTGAACGTTCCAGTACGGTCCTCAACTGACTTGAACGGACCCGCGCTGGCCTGCAAAAGTCACATTTTTTGCAGGTCGACGCGGGTCAGGTTCGATAACTCTCGGTGTAGTAGTCAGCCGTCCGGTCGCGGTAGCCCTCGTCCTCCTCGTCGTACTCCGGCGCGTTCTTGATCTGTTCCTTCGTGCGGTCCACGTGGACCTTGCGCTCCTGGTGGTCGACGTGGTCCACCACGCCCACCGGCAGCACGACCTTGCGGCCGAAGATCCACGGCCCGGTGTCGACCATCAGGCAGTCGTGGGGCACCTTCGCGTTGTCCTCGTCGACCTTGCCGATGCCGCCGTCGGTGGCCTCGACGTCGTAGCCGATCAGGCCGGTGTCGGGCCGCTGGGCGAGCTCCTGCCGGTCTTGTTCCTGCCGGTCTTGTTCCTGCTGGCCGGGCTGCGGCGCGCCGCCCCACGACGGGTCGCGCCACATCCACGGGACGAACGGGATCGGTTGCATGTCGGACCTCTCCGGTCAGCGGTCTCGTGTGACACCGTCGAGCACGAGGCTCAGGCCGATGCCGAGCATCCACACGTCCTTCGCCAGCCCGGTGCCCTGTTCGGTCGGCCAGATGCTGCCCTCGCGCCGCATGCCCGGTGTCTTCGCGTAGAGACCGAGCAGCGCGCCGGCGAACCCGGTCAGCGCGGCACCGGCGACGACCGCGGGCACGAACGGCGCCAGCAGCAGCGCTCCCGTCGCGATCTCGCCGGTCGCCAGCAGCGAGGCGAACCGGCGCGCGTCGATCTTGCCGAGCACCGGGTACGTGCTGGAGGCCCAGCCGTGCATCTGCTCGGCCGCCTCCTGGTCGGCGTTGCGCTTGCCGAGACCCGAGTGCAGCACGAAGGCGCCGGTGACGACGCGTGCGGGCAGCTGCCGCAGGAGTGAGCGGCTGATCATGTCCGGGCCTCCTCGAAGGAACGTGGACCCGCCGGGTACCCGTCACGTCCTGTCGAGGAACTTCCTCATCATCGCCAGCTGCGCCGTCCTGGACTTCTCGATCCGCTCCGCCAGGTCTTTCACCCCTTCGTGGGCACCACTGCCCGCCTCCCAGCGGGCCATCTGCACGGCGTCGTCCTGGTGGGCGATCAGGAAGTTGAGCAGCCGCCGGTCGAACTCCGCGCCGCGCAACGCCGCCAGCCTGCCCACCTCCTCCGGGTCGGAGCGGCGCATGCCGCCGTGGCCCGCGTGCGAGTCGGGCGGGGCCGTCAGCGGCTCGCCCCACTCCGTGAGCCAGCCCCTCATCGTGTCGGCCTCGCTCGCCTGGGTCGACTCGATCGCGGCCGCCAGCATGCGCAGCTCGTCGTCCCGGGCGCGGTCGGCGGCGAGCGCGACCACCTCCAGGCCCTGCTGGTGGTGCGGGAGCATCATCTGCAGGAACATCACGTCCAGCGGGTCGCCGCGCAGCACGGTGTCCGGTCGCGCGGCGCAACCGGACACCACCAGTGCGAGCACCAGCACGAGCGACCGCATCAGAGGCGCCGCCAGAGCGCGGGCGTGTTCGGCGGTTCCCACCCGGCGAGGGCGGTGTGCGCCTGCTGGCACTCGTAGCTCACGCCGTTGTAGGTGACCCGGTTGCCGATCTGGTAGGTCGTGCCCACGGTCCAAGTCCCGCTCGCGGGCGGCTGGGTCGTCGTGGTCGTGGTCGTCGGGGGAGGCGTGGTCGTCGTGGTGGTCGGCGGCGGGGTGCTGCCGCCGCCGAAGTCGACGTCCGAGCACGTGTAGAACGCTTCCGCGCTGCCGACGACGCGCTGCCAGATCGAGTAGATGACGTGGCGGCCACCGCGTTGCGGGATGTTGAGCGTCCAGTTCGTGAACGTCGTCGGGTTCTGGTTGTTGAACGTGGCCAGGTGCACGAGGTCGGACCAGCGCAGCGGCTGGGTCGGGTTCCAGCCGTCCCTCGTGATGTAGAACTCGAAGTTGCTGTTCGAGTGCGGAGCCGACGCGTGGTAGGTCACCGTCAGCGGCCCGGCGGAGATGCGCTTGGCGGGCCAGTCAGCGCGTTGCAGGTCGAGACCGCGGTACTTGTCGCGGCCCGCGCTGCACAGCTTGCCGTCGGGGATGATCTGGCGGTGGCGCCCGCCCGCGTCGAGCAGCGAGACCTCGTTCCAGTCGTAGTAGGCCTGCGTGCCACCGGCGGCGACGGCGGCCTTGCACGCCTCGGACTTCGGCGTCTCGGGGCCTTCGTTCTTGCACGTGTAGACCCGGCTGGCCGGATCGGACATCGTGCCGTGGGCGCTGGCGGTCGTCGTGGGGACGAGAAGAGCGACGGCCAGAGCTGCGGATGCGGTGAGGCTCGCGAGGGCGAGCCGGTTCCGTGCCTTCATTGCTCCTCCTGGCAGGGGGAGGCGGCGAACACCTCGCGTGAGGACGTGTTCGCGTGGCGGGTTCGGCGGCCCGGTACACGAGTGTAGACAAGTGGTCCGACCATTTTCGACGGCCAACCGACGGAATCGGCGGAGTTCGCGGCTCCCGGTGGCGGAGAGCGAGGATCTCACTCTCCGTCCAACGTGGACCCACCGCGCAGCAGCGGGAACCTGAGCCGGCGATGAGTTCCGCCCGCGACTCCGGTCCACCTACAGGAGCCGGACTGAGAGGGTGGTGCGCGTGGACATGCACAGCGTGATGTGTGTGAGTGACCTGGCCAGGTCACTGGAGTGGTACGGGGTGTTCCTCGGCCGTGCGGCGGACGAGGTCATCGGCGAGGAGCACCTCTGGCAGGTGGGGGAGAACGCCTACCTCGTCCTCGACGCCCGCGAGGTGCGAGAACAGCGCGTGGGCGGATCCATGATCACGTTCGGTGTGGCCATGACCGAGTTCGAGGAGGCGCTGGCACGGCTCGCCGCGCATGGCATCGGCCACGAGCCCGTCGAGACGTACTCCAACGGCGTGCGGCACGTCGAGGTGCTCGATCCGGACGGCAACAGCCTGTCGCTCGCCGCGTTGCCGTAGTTCACCCGGACGTGGGGCGCTGTTCACCCAGGGCGGCAATCCGGCGGGCATGGAGATCCTCGTTGTCGTCGTCGTGGTGACGGCGCTGGTGTTCGACTTCACCAACGGGTTCCACGACACCGCGAACGCGATGGCCACGTCGATCGCGACCGGCGCGCTGCCGGCACGGGTAGCGGTCGCGGTGTCCGCCGTGCTGAACCTCGTCGGCGCGTTCCTGTCGATCGAGGTGGCCCGCACGATCTCGAGCGGGCTCGTCGACGAGACGCGGATCGGTCCGGCCGTGGTGTTCGGCGGCCTGGTCGGAGCCGTCGTGTGGAACCTCGCCACGTGGCTGCTCGGCCTGCCGTCGAGCTCGTCGCACGCCCTGTTCGGCGGTCTGATCGGCGCGACCTGGGTCGCCGCCGGTTCGGACGCCGTCCGGTTCGGCGCCGTGGTCGAGAAGGTCGTCGTGCCCGCCGTCGCGTCGCCGTTGATCGCCGGTCTGGTGGCGGCGCTCGGCACGTTCGCCGCCTACCGGATCACCGCCCGCACCGCCACGCGCGGGTTCCGGTACGGGCAGATCGCCTCCGCCTCGCTGGTGTCGCTCGCGCACGGCACGAACGACGCCCAGAAGACGATGGGCGTCATCACGCTCACGCTGATCACCACGGGCGCCCTGCCCGCCGATGCCGCGCCGCCGCTGTGGGTGGTCGTCTCGGCCGGTCTGGCGATCGCGCTCGGCACGTGGCTCGGCGGCTGGCGGATCATCCGGACGATGGGCAGGCGCATCACCGACGTCGAGCCGCCGCAGGGCTTCGCGGCCGAGACCGGCGCCGCCGCGGTGATCCTCACGTCCTCGCAGCTGGGCTTCGCGCTGTCGACCACGCACGTGTGCGCCGGCGGTGTGGTCGGCTCCGGCATCGGCAGGCGGCTGGCCGACGTGCGCTGGTCCGTCGCCGGGCGCATGGTCCTGGCCTGGTTGCTCACCCTGCCCGCCGCCGCGGTCGTGGGCGCCCTCGCCGGTCGGACGGCCTCGGCGGGTACCGGCGGGGTGCTGGTGGTGGCGGCCGCCGGGGTCCTGGTCGGAGTGGGGTGCTGGGTCCTGTCGCGCCGCAACCCCGTCGGCGCCCACAACGTCAACGCGTGAGGAGTCCTGCTGTGCACGTCGACTGGTCCGGGTTGGGACAGGTGCTGGGAATCTCGCTCGTGCTCGGCGTGGGCGTGGTGACGCTGTTCTCGGCGGGCCTCGCCCAAGCCGACCGCGGCCACCGCGTGGTGCCCGCACTGAGTTTCACGGAGTGCGTCGCCCTGGTCGTCTACGGCATCTACCTCGTGGCCGTGCACTGATGCGCGTCGGCCGATGGTTCGTCGTAGAGTCGGCGACGTCGGCTGACTCGAGACAGGACAGACGTAGATGAGCGACGAGAACGTGCTGGGCCGCATCAACGAACTGGTCGACGAGGAGCACGAGCTGCGTGAGCAGCTCGCCTCCGGGGAGATCGGCACGGACGAGGAGCACGCCCGGCTCCGCTCGCTGGAGGAAGCCCTCGACCAGTGCTGGGACCTCCTGCGGCGTCGCCGTTCCGCGCGGGCGCGGGGCGAGGACGCCGACGACGTCCAGGCCCGTCCGGCCGGCGAGGTCGAGGGTTACCTGCAGTAGGTCACTTCGCGTCGCGGAAGATGACCCAGCGCATCACGCTGTACATGAACGCGGCCTCGCACGCCCCTGCCACGATCCTCGACAGGTGGTACTGCAGGCCGATCTCGGTCAGCGCGCTGCCGACGCCCAGGATGAACGCCAGGTAGTTGATCGCGATCGCCACCGCGTACAGGCCGGCCTGCGGGCCGACCGGCGCGTGCGAGCGGAAGTTCAGCGCCCGGTTGAGCACGAAGCTCAGGCCGAACGCCAGCACGTAGGCGATCGTGAAGGCGACGGGCACCGCCAGCCCGAGGCCGCTGCGGAACAGCGTGAGCAGCAGCAGGTCGACGGCGAACGTGAAGCCGTTGATCAGCGCGAAGCCGAGCAGGCTGGGGGCGACGACCCGCGCGAGACCGAACGGCAGCCGCCTCGCGACGACTTCCATCAGTTCGTGGAACCTGGTGCCGAGGTCCTTCTCGGTGTCGTCCAAGGTGGTCTGCTGCCCGCCGGTCATGGTCACGACAGTGCCACGGCCGGCAGGGGCGAACCCGGCGAAACGTCCTCCACTCGCCAGGCCGTCCGCAGGAGTTCAGCCTCCGTGCCGGCGCTGTTCGAGCGATCTTCACCGGAACTGGGGAGCAGTAGGATCAGCTGTTCACCTTGCGCCACGACGACGGGCTCATCCCGTGCAGCCTGCCGAACGTCCTCGCGAAGTACCCGGCGTCCGGGAACCCCACCTGCCGCCCGATGTCGCTCACGGTCAGCTCCGTCACGGCCAGCAGCCGCCTCGCCTGGACCATCCGGCGCTCGGTGATCCACTCCTGCACCGTGCGGCCGGTCCGCCTGCGCACCGTCGACGTCAGGTGGCCGGGGGAGATGCTGACCGCGGCCGCGACCTCGCGCAGCGACAACGGTCCGGGGTAGCGGTGCTCGATCACGTCGAACACCTCGGCGAGCAGCGGTTCGGCGTTCTCGCGCAGGTCGCCGACCACGTCCGCGGCGAGCCGTGACACCCCGACCAGCAGCAGCACCAGATGGGCCTTCACGGCGTCGCGGTAGCCCTCACGGCGTTGCCGGAGCTCGTCGTCGAGCGCCTCGATCCGGGACGTCCACTCGTCGCGCCGCGCGGGAGGCACCTTGAGCCGCAACGCGCCGACCGCGCCGCCGCGCACGAACGGGAACAGCAACGGGTGGGTGCGCCACGTCAGGTGCGCGGCGGGGGTGTCCTCGCCGAGCGCGTCGGCGGTGAAGAACACGCCCCAGCCCCGTGCGTCCACCAGGTCGTCGCTGTGCGCCTTGCCCATCACGTCGCCAGGCGCGATGACGAACAGGTCGCCGGCCTCGACCTCCCTGACCTGCTTGCCGGTCCGCACGATGCCGCCGTCGGCGCCGAAGTAGGCGATGCCGGGGAAGTCGTGCGAGTGGGCCTCGTGGGCACCGTTGATGTCCGCGTCGTGGCCCAGTGGCACCACCGCGACCGCCAGCTCGCCGGGTGACGGCCGCCAGGTGTAGGTGGCCGGCTGGTCACGGCTGAGAGGAGTCCGTCGGGTTCGCACCGTCAGATCGTCCCACTCAAACCGTGGATCGACACAGAAACCGTGCTGTGAAGCCGGTCAGAATCACCTCATGACCGAAAAATCGTCCCAGGAGCGGGACTACCTGCCGGGAATGGGCAAGCACTTCCTGCTGCCGCTGTACGACGTCGTGCACCTCGTGTCCGGGCTCGCGCGCGTGCACGACGAGATGGTCGCGCTGGCGGACGTGCGCGAGGGCGACCGGGTGCTGGACGTCGGGTGCGGCACGGGAAACTTGTTGCGCGCCACGGGGAAGCGGCACCCAGGCGCCGAGCTCACCGGAGTGGACCCCGACCTGAAGATGCTCGCCAGGGCGGAGCGCAAGCTGAGGAGGGCAGGGCTGGCGGCGCGGCTGGACAGGGGGTTCGCGCAGGAGCTGGCGTTCGCCGACGGCTCGTTCGACAAGGTCTTCTCCAGCCTGATGCTGCACCACCTCGACACCCCGTCGAAGGACGAGATGCTCGCCGAGATCCGCCGGGTGCTGCGGCCAGGCGGTGTGCTCGTGCTGGCCGACGCCGTGTTCCACGACCACGG
>JASLAV010000532.1 GCA_030146905.1 Lentzea sp.
GCCGCCGGAGGACAGCGTCTCGCCCGTGGTCGGGTCGATGCGGCCGACGGCGTGGAACTGGTCGGCCTCGTCGTCGCGGGCCGGCTGGAAGCCGCGGCCCTTCTCGGTGATCGCGTGCACGATCACCGGCGCACCGTAGGACTTCGCCAACTCCAGAGTCTCGAGCAGCGCTTCCATGTCGTGGCCGTCGACGGGACCGAGGTACTTGATGTCGAGGTTCGAGTACAGCGCCTCGTTGTTCGTGAAGCGCGAGAGGAAGCCATGAGTGCCACCGCGCACACCGCGGAAGACCGCGCGTCCGACGGGCCCGAAGGCGCGGAAGAGGCGATCGGACTTGTGATGCAGGTCTTTGTATGCGGCGGCGGTGCGCACCCGGTTGAGGAACCGGGACATGCCGCCGATCGTGGGCGCGTACGAGCGTCCGTTGTCATTGACGACGATCACCAGGTTGCGATCGTTGTCGTCCGAGATGTTGTTGAGCGCCTCCCACGTCATCCCGCCTGTGAGAGCGCCGTCGCCCACGACGGCGACGACGTGGCGGTCGGCGCGGCCGGTCGCGGTGAGCGCGCGGGAGACCCCGTCGGCCCAGCTCAGCGAACTGGAGGCATGCGAGGATTCGACGACATCGTGCGGGCTCTCGCTGCGCTGCGGGTAGCCGGCGAGACCTCCGCGCACGCGGAGTCCGGAGAAGTCCTGACGTCCGGTGAGCAGCTTGTGCACGTACGACTGATGCCCGGTGTCGAAGATGAAGGGATCGTCCGGTGAGGAGAAGACGCGGTGCAGGGCGATCGTCAGCTCGACGACACCGAGGTTCGGACCGAGGTGGCCCCCGGTCTGGGACACGTTCTGTACGAGGAACTCCCGGATCTCGCCGGCGAGCTCCACCAACTGCTCTGCGGACAGTGCGTCCAGATCACGGGGTCCTGAGATGCTCGGAAGAATGGGCATCTGCACCTCCTCACAGGCTTTGCCGACACGTCCGAACCGGACGCGGGCGTCTCGTCGATCTTATCGCTCCCACCCGTGAATCCTCGGAGAGTGCGCCCTCACGCGGCCACCTCGGCGCGGACAGGCAGAGTCGTCGACAGACGCGAAAGCGCCCGCCCCGAGCGATCGGGACGGGCGCTCGCACTGTGCCGGAATTACACCAGCGAACGCAGCACGTACTGCAGGATGCCGCCGTTGCGGTAGTAATCGGCCTCACCGGGGGTGTCGATGCGCACGACCGCATCGAATTCGACCGTCTGCTTGCCTTCGGGCGAGTGCTCGCTCGGGGTCGCCGTGACGTGCACCGTCTTCGGGGTCACTCCGTTGTTGAGCTCCGCGAGTCCCGAGATCGAGACGATCTCGGTGCCGTCGAGGCCGAGGGACTCCCAGGTCTCGCCCGCCGGGAACTGCAGCGGCACGACGCCCATGCCGATGAGGTTGGAGCGATGGATGCGCTCGAAGCTCTCGGTGATGACCGCCTTGACGCCCAGCAGGCTGGTTCCCTTCGCCGCCCAGTCGCGGGACGACCCGGAGCCGTACTCCTTGCCGCCGAAGATCACCAGTGGCGTGCCCTCGGCCTGGTAGTTCTGGCTGGCGTCGTAGATGAACGACTGGGGCGCTTCCGGCTTCGTGAAGTCACGGGTGAACCCACCCTCGACCTCAGCGCCGTCGTTGACCGCGCGGACCAGCTGGTTCTTGAGGCGGATGTTCGCGAAGGTGCCGCGGATCATCACCTCGTGGTTGCCTCGACGCGAGCCGTAGGAGTTGAAGTCCTTCTGGCGCACGCCGTGCTCCTCGAGGTACTTCGCCGCCGGCGTGCCGGCCTTGATGTTGCCGGCCGGGCTGATGTGGTCCGTCGTGACCGAGTCGCCCAGCGTCGCGAGCACGCGGGCGCCGGTGATGTCGGTGACCGGTGTCAGCTCCATCGTCATGCCCTCGAAGTACGGAGGACGACGCACGTACGTGGACTGGTCGTCCCACTCGAAGACCGGGCCGGTCGGGGTCGGCAGGCTCGTCCAGCGCTCGTCACCGTCGAAGACCGTGGCGTACTGCTTGATGAACTGCTCCCGCGAGATCGACGTGTCGATGATCTCCTGCACCTCGTCGGTCGCGGGCCAGATGTCCCTGAGGAAGACGTCGTTGCCGTCGGCATCCTGACCGAGCGCGTCGGTCTCGAAGTCGAAGTGCATCGAACCCGCCAGCGCGTAGGCGACCACCAACGGCGGGGACGCCAGGTAGTTCATCTTCACGTCCGGGCTGATGCGGCCCTCGAAGTTCCGGTTTCCCGAGAGCACCGCGGTAACGGCCAGGTCGTTCTCGTTGATCGCGGCGGAAACCTCCTCGATCAGCGGACCGGAGTTTCCGATGCAGATCGTGCATCCGTAGCCGACCGTGTAGAAGCCGAGGCCCTCGAGATCCTTGTCGAGGCCGGACTTCTCGTAGTAGTCGGTGACGACCTTGGAACCCGGGCCGAGCGTGGTCTTCACCCACGGCTTCTGCTTCAGGCCGCGCTCGCGTGCCTTGCGGGCGAGCAGACCCGCGGCGATCATGACCGACGGGTTCGAGGTGTTGGTGCACGACGTGATCGCGGCGAGGGTGACCGCTCCGTTGTCGAGGAAGTAGCGCTGCCCGTCGGGAGTCTTCACCTCGACCGGCTTGGATGCCGGGTGAGGCCCGCCGCTGAAGAGCAGCATGGACTCGGCGTGCTCGGTCTCGTGCTGGTGGGAGACGCCTTCGTGCGCGACGTGCTCGTGCTCGACACCCGGTGCGGAGCCGGGGTCGGATGCCG
>JASLAV010000540.1 GCA_030146905.1 Lentzea sp.
CGGCTGGTGGTCGTGGCGCTGCCTGTCGTGCTGTTCGTTTTCTACCCGCAGGTCGTGTCGTTCATCAGCTCGGGCCGGACGGTGCTGTGGGCGCAGCTCGGGTACTTCGCGCTGACGCTCACGGTCACGCTCGCCGCAGCCGCGCTGGCCGGGCTCGCGGTGCTCACGGCACGGGTCGTGCGGCTAGTGTCGGTCCGGTGAGTCTCGGGGTCCTCGCCGTCCTCGGCCTGGCCGGCGGGTTGAACACGGAGAACGGCCTGCCGGTGTGGCAGGTCTGCGCGTGGCTGGTGCAGGCGGTGCTCGCGTACCTGCACGGCAGGCACGTCGACGCCCGCTTCGGCTGGCAGATCCTCACCGGGGTCGCGATCGCGGGCACGGCGGCCGTGGCCGTCCTGGACCACACCGAGGTGCCGACGGTGCTGGTCGTCATGGTGATCACGATCGTGCTGCCGTGGCTCGCCGGGCGGTACCGGCGGCAGCAGGCGCTGCTGATCGCGGCTGAGCAGGAACGGGTGCGGCAGCTGGAGCGCGAGCAGGAGCACGTCGCCGAGCGGGCGCGGCTGCAGGAGCGGGGCAGGCTCGCGGCGGAGCTGCACGACTCGCTCGGCCACGACCTCGCGCTGATCGCGCTGCGCGCGGGCGCACTTGAGCTGTCACCGGCTCTGACCAGCGAGGACGCCCGCACGGCGGGGGCGGTGCGGGCGTCGGCGGTGGCGGCGACGGACCGGCTGCGGCAGTCGATCGCGATGCTGCGGGAACGGGACGACGTGCCGCCGATCGCGGTCCTGGTGGCGAACGCGCGGGACGCGGGCATGTCCGTGACGGTCGACGGGCTCGCCGACCTGCCGGACGTGGTGGACCAGGCCGTGCGCCGGGTCGCGCGTGAGGCGCTGACGAACGCGGCCCGCCACGCTCCGGGCGAACCTGTGACGATGACGCTGACGGTCGCGGAGCGGCTGGTGACGCTGGAGGTGGGGAATCCGTTGACGGGTCGGGTCGGCAGGGGCAGCGGTCTCGCGGGGTTGGCGGAGCGGCTGCGGCTGCTGGGTGGTGAGCTGGCGGTGACGGCAGAGGACGGGCTGTTCACGCTGGTCGCACGGGTGCCGCTGACGTGATCAGGGTGCTGCTGGCCGACGACGAGGCCATGATCAGGGCGGGGCTGGCGGCGGTGCTGGCGACGGATCCGGAGATCACCGTGGTGGCGGAGGCGGCCGACGGGCGCGCGGCGGTGGAGCTGACGCACGCGCACCAGCCGGACGTCGTGCTGATGGACGTCCGCATGCCGCGCCTCGACGGCCTCGCCGCGGCCCGCGAGCTGCGCGACGTCGCCCCGGTGGTGATGCTGACGACGTTCGACGAGGACGAGTACGTGGCACAGGCCCTGGAGGACGGCGCGAGCGGTTTCCTGCTCAAGGCGGCGGACCCGCGGGAGCTGCTGATCGCGGTGCGGGCGGTCGCCGACGGCGCCGCGTACCTGTCACCGCGGGTCGCCCGCCGTGTCCTCTCCGGCCTGCGGTCGGGATTGACGCGACCGGCGGCGGCGAAGCGCAAGGTGGAGGCGCTGACCCCGCGCGAGCGTGACGTGCTGGCCCTGGTCGGGCAGGGCCTGTCGAACCAGGAGATCGCGGCGCGCCTGCACCTGGCGGAGGGCACGGTGAAGGCCCACCTGTCCGCGATCCTGCGCGGGCTGGACGTGCAGAACCGCGTGCAGGCGGCCATCACCGCCTACGAGGCCGGGATGACGGGATGACCCGGTCCAAGCCCTGACCTGGGCGGCGTGGAGCAGGCTTCCTGTGCGCGTCGTTCGGTGTCGAGGACGTGCCCGTTCACCTTGTGCAGCCGGAGAACCAGCCGGTGTTCGTGAACGACGACAGGCAGCAGGTTGGCCGACAAGGCGATGAGGACGTCGTCGAGCTCTTCCGGTGCGCGCAGGTTCACGATCGCCATCAGGTTGGCGGGTGCGATCGGGCCGCGTGGGGTGCCGACAGCCACAGCAACGCGGCCAGTGGCCAACCGGCGAGCGGACGGGCGAGGTCGGCGCGCAAGCTCAGCCGCCCGAGGCGCGCAGTAGTTCCAGGCGGCGCCGGATCACCTGCGGCGGCGTCGACAGGTCTTCTGCGAGATCCGCGTAGGACCGCCGGGCGTCGTGCGCGAGCGCGAAGTAGAGGGCGCGGTCGGCAGGCATGAGCTCGGTGATCTCCCGCCTGGGCCGGCCAGGAGCACGAACCTGCGCGGACTGTGTGGGTTCAGGACGTTCAGCCGCCACTGCGGCCCGCCGTGCACCCGCGTGTACGCCAGAGCCCGCATCCGCTCCGCTGCAAGCCCGGCGAAGCGTTCACCCAACGAGTCGATCAACGCCTGCGCCGTCGGCGCGGCGGTCAGCGCGTACACGTCGGACTCGCCCGCAGTGCGGCCGACCGTGAGCACGTCCGGCATGGCAGCCAAGGCGTTCACGAGGTCGGCGACGGCATCGGGACGGCAGGCGAGCTCCACCACGGCTCCGCGGAAGAGCACCGGCCCCATCACCGCGCCCGTCCACACCGCGCCTTCGGCCGCGAGCGCCGCCCATCGCCGCGCCGCTGTGACGGCCGAGAAGCCCAGCGGCTCCGCGATCGCCGACCACGCGGCTCGCGGGTTGGCCTGGACGGCATCGACCAGTTCGAGGTCTCGCTCCGTCAACGTACTTCGACTCCCGGCGTTACGTGCAGCACAACCTCGCTCTCGGCGACGGCTTCGGCGCCCTGCTCGAGTTCCTCGACTCGCTACTAGCGGGAAGCAGCCGGGTGCGTCCACTGAGGACGTTCGAGGACGGCGACATCAGCTTCGCGCACCTGGAGTACTTCCTCGAGCCGATGGGCTGCTCCAGCGCATCCCCGACGAGCAGGTCATGGCGGACCTCGACGCAGTGCTCGACTGGGCCACGGCCAACGGCGGCGACGCGGAACGCGTCGGTGTCAACGGGTTCTCGTGGGGCGGGCGGTGGACATGGCTGTTCGCCGCGCACCGGCAGGTCGCCGCCGCTGTGTCGTGGTACGGCGTGCTCGGCCTGTACGCGGCGAGGACGAGGTCGTCCCGGTCTCGACCGTGGAAGCGATGCGGTCGGCGCTGGCGGCGCGGGAAGTTCCGTCACCCGAGGTCGAGTTCGTCGTCTACCCGGACGCCGCCCACGGCGTCTGAGCCGCCCACTCCAGTCGAACTCATTCGACACTATTCTCCACAACCTCGAATCAATCGACCGAAAGGACTACCCGAACACCACGAAAAGCAATCTCAAGACCACGTATGTGAACCGGTTCTCATATGTGACGCGACGTTGACACGCCGGAAACACAAGTCTTATGGTCCGAATCAGGAAAGTGATTTCCAGCACCGCTGCCGTTACGCAAGCCGTGTTCTCGAAAGGACCATACAAATGCGGACGCACGTCGGGTACGAACGCGCCCTCGCACGGGTCGCGGTGGCGGTGGCCGTGGTGGCCGCCGCGGTCGGGGCACCACCCGCCACGGCGGCCGTGCCCGCCGCCGACGGGTTCGCCGGGGTGACCGCGCT
>JASLAV010000792.1 GCA_030146905.1 Lentzea sp.
ACCAGGCCCTGGCCGACCTCGCAGGCGGCGGTGTGCACGGCGGCGGCCAGCGAGCCGTTGACCATCGACACCCGGACGCGCGCGGTCGAGTAGTCGTCGTAGCCCTCGGAGAAGCAGATGTTCTTGATGCCTACCGCGTAGCCGACACCGCGGACGACGCCCTCGCCGTGCGTGGTGTTCGAGACGCCACCGGGCAGTTCGCGGATGTCCGACGACGTACCGGCGGGCAGCGGCTTGTCCTGCACCAGCTTCAGCAGCTGGGCGACGGGCGCGGCCGAGTCGACCACCTGGCCGGTCGGCATGACGGAACCCTCGGCCATCGCGTTGCGCACCCGGACGTCGACGGGTGACATGCCCAGCGCCTCCGCCAGCTTGTCCATCTGGGACTCGTAGGCGAAACCTGCCTGCACAGCACCGAATCCGCGCATCGCACCGCACGGCGGGTTGTTCGTGTAGACGCCATAAGCGTCGACGGTCACGTTGTCGACCTCGTACGGCCCGACACCCAGCGTCGCGGCGTTGGCCACGACAGCGGGGGTGGAGGAGGCGTAGGCACCGCCGTCCAGGTACATGCGGCTGCGGACGTAGACCAGCTTGCCGGTGTGGTCGGCGCCGTGCTCGTAGTACAGCACGGCAGGGTGCCGGTGGACGTGCCCGTAGAACGACTCCTCGCGGTTGTAGACCATCTTCACGGGCTTGCCGGTGTGCAGGGCCAGCAGACACGCGTGCACCTGCATCGACAGGTCCTCACGGCCACCGAACGCGCCACCGACGCCGGACAGCGTCAGCCGCACCTGCTCCTGCGGCAGTCCGAGTGCGGCCGCGATCTGGTCGCGGTCGACGTGCAGCCACTGCGTCGCGACGTACAGGTCGACCGAACCGTCCTCGGCCGGCACCGCGAGCCCGGACTCAGGGCCGAGGAACGCCTGGTCCTGCATCCCGACCTCGTACCGCCCGGTGACCACGACGTCCGCGGTGACGTCCTGCGAGCCGCGGCGGATCGGCACGTGCCGCACCAGGTTCCCGCCGGGGTGCAGCGGGGTGTCGTCGACGGCGGTCTCCATGTCCACGACGGGTTCCAGCACGTCGTAGCCCACGACGATCTTCTTCATCGCGCGCAGCGCGGTCTCGGGGTGGTCGGCGCCGACCAGCGCGACCGGCTCACCCTGGTAGCGCACGACGTCGACCGCGAGCACCGGCTGGTCCTTGTGCTCCAACCCGTACAGGTTGCGCCCCGGCACGTCCGAGTGCGTCAGCACCGCGTACACGCCCGGCACCTTCAACGCCTCGGTGATGTCCACCGACGTGATGCGGGCGTACGGGTGCGGTGAGCGCAGCGTCGCGCCCCAGATCATGTCCTCGTGCCACAGGTCGGACGAGTAGGCGAACTCGCCGCGCACCTTGAGGTTGCCGTCCGGGCGCTGCGGTGACGTCCCGATGCCACCCGAGACCGCGGAGGTGAGTTCGGCGGGAGCGAGGGTCATCGCGCTGCCTCCTGGAGCTTCAGGCCGGCCGCGGAGAGGTCGCGCGCCAGCTCGTCGGTCGACGCCGTCAGCAGGACACCGTCCCGCACCACGACCTCACCGCCGACGACCAACAGTTTCAACGGCGGGGGAGTGCCCAGCACCAGTGCCGCCACCGGGTCCGCGATGCCCGCGTGGTTCATCCCGGACAGGTCCCACACGGCGAGGTCCGCGACCTTGCCCGGTTCGATCGATCCCAGGGAGTCCGCGCGGCCGAGCACCTGCGCGCCACCCATCGTGCCCATCCACAACGCCTTGCGGGCGTCCAGCGCACCGGGTCCGCCGCGCTGGCGTGCCTGGTAGAGCGCCGACCGCAGCTCCACGACCAGCCCACCGTCCTCATTGGACGCCGCACCGTCGACGCCGAGCCCGACCGGTGCTCCCGCGTCCAGCAGGTCGCGCACCGGCGCGATGCCGGTGCCCAGCCGCCCGTTCGACGTCGGGCAGTGCGCGGAACCGGTCGAGGTCGCCCCGAGCCGTTTCACCGCGTCGGAGTTGAGGTGCACGGTGTGCGCGAGCCACACGTCCGGACCCAGCCAGCCGAGCTGCTCGGCGTACTCGGTCGGCGTGCACCCGTTCTCCGCCAGGCACTGCTCTTCCTCGTCCAGCGTCTCGGCGAGGTGCGTGTGCAGCCGGACGCCGTGCCGGCGGGCCAGCGCGGCGGCACCGGTCATCAGCTCCTTCGACACAGAGAACGGCGAACAGGGCCCCACGGCCACCCGGACCAGCGCGTCGTCCGCGGTCGAGTGGTGGTCGCGGATCGCCTGCTCGGTCGCGACCAGCGCGGCCTCGGTCTCCTCGACCAGGTTGTCCGGCGGCAGCCCTCCCTGCGACTCGCCCCTGTCCATCGACCCGCGGACGGCCTCCAGCCGGATCCCGATCCGCCGGCCGGCCGACACCAGCGCGTCGAACACGTCCCCGCCACCGGACGGGAACACGTAGTGGTGGTCGGCGGCCAGCGTGCAGCCCGTCAACGCCAGCCTGGCGAGACCGGCGGACGCCGCCGCGTGCGTCACCGAGTCGTCGAGCCCGCGCCACACCGGGTACAGCGCGGTCAGCCACTCGAACAGCGTGGCGTCGGTCGCCAGCCCGCGCGTCGCCCACTGGTAGAGGTGGTGGTGCGTGTTGATCAGCCCCGGCGTGACCAGGCACGACGACGCGTCGACGTAGGTGTGCGCCTCGGCGGGCCGTGGCGCGGGACCCGCGCCGACGGCGGAGATCCGCCCGCCGGCCACGACGACGTGACCGGACGCGTGCTCGGTCCCGGCCGAATCCACAGTGGACACCGCACAGCGGTCGAGGACGATCATCGGCGCGACGCAGCCAGTCGCACGGCGTCCAGGATCTTCTCGTACCCGGTGCACCGGCACAGGTTCCCGGCGAGCGCCTCGCGGATCTCCGGGTCCGACGGGTTCGGCACGCGGTCGAGCAGGTCGTGCGCCTGCACGACGAGACCGGGCGTGCAGAAACCGCACTGCACCGCACCCGCCTCGACGAACGCCTCCTGCACCGGGTCCAGCCGGTCACCCTCGGCGAGTCCCTCGACCGTGCGGACCTCGCGGTCCTGCACCTGCCCTGCCGCGACCAGGCACGCGCACACCGGCACGTCGTCCAGGTACACCGTGCACGAGCCGCACTCGCCCTGCTCGCAGGCGTTCTTCGAACCGGGCAGCCCGAGCCGTTCGCGCAGCACGAACAGCAGCGACTCGCCCTCCCACACGTCGTCGGCCTGGCGCTGCTCGCCGTTGACCGTCACGTTCACGCGCATGACTGCTCACCGCCACCATTCTCTCGGCCGACGAGTTCCTGCCAAGCCCAGCCCAGCGTCCTGCGGGCCATCACCGCCAACGCGTGCTTGCGATACGCCGCCGACCCGCGCACGTCGTCGATCGGCGACGCCGCCCGCGACACCAGCTCCCCGAACTCGCGCTTCACCGAGTCCAGCAACGGCTTCGGCGCCGCGAAGTCCAGCTCCGATGCCAGGAACTGCTCGGCTTCCAGCGCGCGGCGCGGTGTGGGGGCCGCGGAGCCGACGGCGGCGCCGACCCGCTTCTCCTCCGGGAACAGCGTGATCGCGAACGAGCACACCGCGATCACCATGGCGTTGCGCGTGCCGACCTTCGAGAACTGCTGCGGCCCCTTGGCAGGCGCCAGGTGGAAGGCCACGATCAGTTCGTCCGGCTCCAGCGCGTTCCGCTTGACGCCCAGGTAGAACTCGGCGGCCGGGATCATCCGCGTCCCGCGCACGGAGGCCACCTCGATGACCGCGTCCGACGCCAGCAGCACCGGGTGCGTGTCACCCGCGGGAGAGGCCGCGCCCAGGTTGCCGCCGACCGTGCCACGGTTGCGGATCTGCGGCGACCCGACCGTGCGCGACGCCATGGCGAGACCCGGCAGCTCCGCGCCGAGCTCGGCGATGATCCGCGAATACGGCACGCCCGCGCCGATCCGCAGCCCGGCTTCCCACCGCCGCAGCTCGGGGATCCGCGTCAGGTCCAGCAGAGCGGAGGGCCTGCGGTGGTCGTAGTTCAGCTCCACCATGACGTCGGTGCCACCGGCGATCGGCACGGCGTCCGGCCGGGAGGCCTTGAGCTCCAGCGCCTCCGCGAGCGTTTCCGGTCGAAGGAAGTCCATCGTCAGCTACCTCGGTAGGTGGAGTAGGCGAACGGCGACAACAGCAACGGCACGTGGTAGTGCTGCGCCGGATCGGAGTAGTCGAAGGTGAGCACGACCTCGGGGAAGAACGGCGCGGCCCGCGAGGTGTCGAACACCAGCCGGTAGACACCCGCCTCCAGGCCGTCACCCCAGCCGGTGACCCGTCCGTCGGCGTTCGTCACGGCGGACGCCACCTCGGTTCCGTCGCGGCGCTGCAACGACACGGCGATGCCCGCGAACGGCCTGCCGCGTGCCGCGTCCAGCACGTGCGTGGAGATCGTCACTCGCCCTCCCATCCGGTTGTGAGCCAGTACACAGACCAACAGGTACACACCTCTACGGCGCGACACATGAATCGACAGGCTCCTGCGAGTGACAAATTTGTGCTTTCCTACAAATGTCATCCATTTCGGCTGCGGATGGACGAAAGTGACCTCCCATGTTGCTCCTGCGGACGTTGCTGCAGATGCCGGAACTGCGCCTGAGCCTGCACACGGGTGAGGACCAGCTCGACCGCACGGTCACCCGCGTGTACGGGACGGAGCTGCCCGACCCCAGCCGGTACCTCTCCGGCGGGGAGCTCGTCCTGTCCGGCCTGCTCTGGCACCACGGCCCGCAGGACTCCGAGACGTTCGTCCGCTCGCTCGCCTCCGCGCGCGTCGCCGGCTTGGCCGCGTCCGAGACCGAGAACCGCTCGCTGCCGGACGACCTGGTCGACGCCTGCCTGCGCCACCACGTGCCGCTGCTGGAGGTGCCGGTCGACCTGTCGTTCGCGACCATCACCGAACGCGTGTCGATGGAGCTCGTGGGCCTGTCCCGGCACCGCAGGCTGCTCAACGTCGTCGCGGAGGGCTCCGGCCTGCCCGCGCTGCTGCTCGCCGGCGGCCACGAGCTGAACGCGCAGTGCTGGGTGCTCTCCACGACCGGCCGCGTGGTCGCCGGCGGGGAGCTGCCGAACCGGGTCGCGCTGGTGAAGGAGTTCCTCCAGGCCGACCGGCTCCCCAAGTCGGTCAAGGGCCTGACGCTCGTGCCGGTGTCCGACCGCGGCGGCAACCGCCTCACCAGCTGGATCCTGGTCGTGGGCGGCCCGGTGCAACCGGAGGCCGCCGACGAGCTCGCGTCGCTGGCCGGCCTGGAACGCCTGCGCAGGGCACAGGGCCGTCAGATCGAGAACCGCACGGCCGCGCCGCTGGTCGCCGCGGTGCTGAGCGGTTCGGCCGACATCGAGTCGCGCCTGACGGCGGCGGGCCTGGAGAACGCCAGGCTGCGCGTGCTCAGCGCGGTGACGTCAGACCAGCGGCCCGACCTGGCGGCCGCCGTGCTGGAGGAGACGCTGCCGCAGGCGCTGGTGACACCCGTGGGCGACACCGTGTACGCGGTGGCGAAGGCCGATGAGGCGTCACCGGACGAGGTCCGCGAGGCCCTGCGCGTGATGGAGCCGGGACTCGGGTCGTCGCGCGTGCTGGTCGGCATCAGCTCACCGGTGCAGTCGCGCGGCCTGCGCGGCGCCGCGGAGGAAGCCACCCACGCGCGCCGGCTCGGCGAGCGCCGCGGTGGCCGCACGTGCGTGGTGGCGGGCGAGGAGATCGCGCTGCACCAGCTGCTGCTCGCGGGAGTGCCGGAGGACCTGCGCGGTTCGTTGCGGCGACGGCTCCTCGGACCGGTGCTCGACTACGACGCCGAACACGGGTCGGACCTCGCGGGCACGCTGAAGGTGTTCCTCGACTGCTCCGGCTCGTGGACCTCGGCGGCGCAGAAGCTGCACGTGCACGTGAACACGCTGCGGTACCGCGTCGGGCGGGTGGAGGAGCTGCTCGGGATCGACCTCGCCGAGTTCGAGGCGCGCGTGGACCTCTTCCTGGCGCTGCAGGCCGGTTAACCTGGACGGGTGCCCTTCAACCTGGTGAAGGCGCTGCGCAGGCTCCGTCCTCCGCCACCGGTCTCCCCGCATCGGCCGATCGAACGAATCGCGGCCGATCTCCGCCGTGTGCGGAGGTCGCGGGCGTGCTTCGAGCCGGGCACCTCGGCGATCAAGAAGATCGGTGCTCGTCAGGCTTACGACGCGCTGCTCGTGCAGGCCTGCACGGCGCTCGGGGTGGGGCACCGGCTGCGCGAGCTGCCCGAGGGGGTGGACCGCGAGGTCGAGCGGTTCAGGGTAGAAGAACGCCTTCGGGATCTCGGTTTGTCAGTCTGACGGCTGATGCCGGCTGAGCCTTCAGGCTGATGTATCCGCAGGTCCTCAGTTCCTACCGTTCCCGCATGAGGACCGCCGTCTTACTCGTGGGCCTGTTGCTGGCCGGGACCACCGGCTGCGCGGCAGCGCCCAGCATCCGCGTGACGGTCGAGGGCACGGGCTCGACCGACCAGCTCACCTACTCGTTCCCCGGTGAGCAGGAACGGACCCTGCGCAACCCGGACATGCCGTTCGAACGGCTGGGCAAGCGCAAGGGCAGGGTCGCCGTCAGGCTCGAGGGCGTGCGCGGCGAGCTCACCTGCAAGATCATCATCAACGGCCGCCAGGTGAGGACCTCCACCTCCACCACGGGCGCCGCGCTCACGTGCGATCACTCGATGGCCGTCTGATGCAAGCGGAGGAAAGCCCGTAGCTTCGACGTGGTCGGGGAGGTGCGGGCATGGGCGACGCGCTGGCGGTGGCGGCCACCGGGGTCATCAGGGGACGCAACGACGTACCGCCGCTCTTCCGGCCTCCCGCGCCGCCGCGGCACTTCGTCGGCAGGGACGCCGAGCTGGGGCGCATCAGGGCAGGGGTGACGGTGCTGACCGGGCCCGCGGGGGTGGGGAAGACCGCGCTGGCGCTCCAGTGGCTGCGGGAACGGGGATCCGGCGCCCAGCTCTACGTCGACCTCTCGGTGCACGGCATCGGCCGCGTGCTGCGCGCGTTCGGCCTGAACGCCGACCCGTCCGACGAGTGCGCGGTGTTCCGCAGCCTGGTCACCCGCAGGCAGTTCACCCTGTTGCTGGACAACGCCTGTTCGGCCGAGCAGGTGACACCGCTGCTGCCCGCGTCCGGGACGGTGATCGTCACCAGCAGGCGGGAACTGGGCATCGGGCAGGAGGTCGTCGTCGGGCCGCTCACCGACGACGGGCGCCTCGGACCGTTGCTCGACCTGTCCTATGTGGAGCTCCCGGAACGACAGGCGCGGCTCTACCGGCTCTGCGCGTGGCAGCCGGGCGCGTTCGGGGTGCCGGCGGCCGCGGCGATCGCGGGGGAGCCGGAGTGCGACGTCGAGGACGCGCTGGACGACCTGGTGGAGAAGTCGTTGCTGACCGAGGAGGGTGACTACGCGTTCAGGTTCCACGATCTCGTGCGTGCCCATGCGCGCACGAAACGCTAACAATGCGAGAATCGCACACGGGCGTTTAACGACATAGTTCTCCGCTCAACGGAGATCGTTGGCATTTAAGGGTTGTCCACACCGGGCCTCCCTTTCGGGAATCCGAATTGGTCATATCCTTCGCGTCATGCCGAAGGATTTCCGTGCCACCGCACTCGAACGCGCCATCGGGCGGCAGCTGGCCGGGTGGCGCGACGAGCGCGAGCTCAGCCTCACCGAGGCCGGCCACCGCGTGGGCTTCAGCAGCGCCAAGCTGTCCATGATGGAGAACGCGGTGCAACCGTCGGCTCCGGTGGACATCATGGCGCTCGGTTACGTCTACAAGGTGCCGACCGCGGAATGGCAGGCCGTGGTGTTGCGCGCGCAGTACGCGGAACAAGTCCGCAGACGCGCGTCCGACACCGCGCTCAACTTCGATCCGGCGGCCGACTTCGCGAATCTCGTGTACGAGGCGACGGTGCTGCGCACGTTCACGACGGATCTCGTGCCCGCCGTCTTCCAGCTCGCCGGGTACACCGACGCGGCCATGCAGACCGACGACCCGGTGCGCACCGCGCGGCTCGCGATGGTGCGCGAGGCGTGGTCCACGCGGCTGGGCGACAAGGACCCGCTCGCCGTGCGGGCGGTCTTCCCCGAGGCCGTGCTGTGGCAGGTGGTCGGCGGTCCGAGGGTGATGAAGGCGCAGCTGCTGCACCTGATGGAGGTCAGCGAGCACCCGGCGGTGAGCGTGCAGGTGGTGCCGCGCGGTGCCGGGGCGTACCCGGCGATGGGCTCGCCGTTCACGCTGCTCGGGTTCCCGCACCGCCAGCACAACGACGTGGCGTACCTGGAGACGTTCATCAGGGGCGAGTACGTCGAGGACCCCGGGCTCACCGAGCAGTGCGCGCAGCGGTTCGACCGGCTCCAGGAGGTCGCTCTGGGGCCGGGCGAATCGCTGGACCTCATCGCCGAGGCCGCCGCTGAGCTGTAGAGATGTCGGATTGCTGAGAAAACTCCGTTTCGCCGCCGGGCTGGAGAAGGATCAGGGGCGCACCCCAATCCGACTAGGAGGCGGCATGTACCGCAGATTCGGTGTCCTGCTCGCGGCGGTTCTGGGCGTTTCGCTCACGGCCGCGGCGCCGGCCACCGCAGACGGTTCGAGGCACTTCCCGACCGAGTTCTCCCTGCCGAACGGGTGGCAGCCGGAAGGCATCGCGATCAGCGGCACCACGGCCTACTTCGGGTCGCGGGCCGACGGGTCGATCTACGCGGCCGACCTGCGCACCGGCAACGGCAAGGTGCTCGCGAAGGGGCCGGGCACGCCGTCGCTCGGCATGAAGGTCGACTCGCGCAAGCGGTTGTGGGTCGCGGGCGGCGTGGGCGGCGACGCACGCGTCTACGACACCCGCAGCGGTGCGTTGCTGGCGACGTTCCAGTTCGCGACCGCGGACACGTTCGTCAACGACGTCGTGCTCACCGAGAGGTCGGCGTGGTTCACCGACTCGCGCAAGGCGGTGCTCTACGAGGTGCCGCTGAACCTGAAGCCGCACCGGACGCTCGCGCTGACGGGCGACCTCGTCGTCACGCCCGGCGCGACGAACCTCAACGGCATCGTCACCGGCCTCGACGGCGGCCTGATCGTCGTGCAGAGCAACACCGGTCAGCTGTTCCGGATCGATCCCAGGACCGGCAAAACCGCCAACATCGATTTGAACGGCCAAACGCTCACGAATGGCGACGGACTGTTGCGCGAGGGACGTCAGTTGTTCGTGGTGCAAAACAGGCTGAACAAAGTCGCGCGCTACACGTTGAGCCGTGATGGTGCGACTCTCGCCGCGGAACGAACGGACGCGCGGTTCGACGTTCCCACGACCGTCGCCGCGTTCGGCAAGCGCCTCTACCTGCCGAATGCCCGCTTCAGCACGCCGCCGACCCCGGAGACGACTTACACCGTCGTCGCGGTCGAACGCCCTTAGAACGATCACGGGTAACTAGTCCGTACGGGGGTTCTTGCCTTGTGAGAATCCCCGTACCGGCTGTTGCACCACTCACTCGACTGGGTAGCCTGCGAACCGTATTGCAGCCGAAGGAGTGAAGGCGGGTTGCCCGCAGCGCTAGCCGTGGGACACAAGAGACCGTGAGAGCGCTGTGAGCGAGAAGAGCGGTTACACGCCGACCGACTACCGGACCATCCGGTCGCGGTTGGCCGGTGTCGTGGTCGTGCCCAGCGCGGTGCTCCTCGTGATGTGGGCCGTTTTCTCCTCGTACACCCTTTTCGACGGTTTCTACATGCGTTCGGTCGCGTCGAGCGTGAAGGACGTGACGATACCGTCCGTCGGGGCGTTCGTCGGTCTGCAGAAGGAACGTCAGCTGAGCCTCGTGCTGCTCAGCGAGGCCGGTGGCGGCGGCGCGGCGGAGCTCAAGCGGCAGCAGCAGATCACCGACGAGTCGGTCGGGAAGATGAAGAACGCCTTCGCCGGGCTCTCCGACGGCTCGCCGCAGGACATCGTCGACCGGATCAACGCGCTCAACACCGTGCTGGACGAACTGCCGCAGCAGCGCGCACAGGTCGACTCGCGCGCCGCCAACCCCCAGGGCGTCTACAACTACTACAACAGCCTCCTGGACGCGGGTGTGGCGTTGTTCTCCCGGCAGGCGCGGCTCGTGCCCGACGCGGAGGCGAGCCAGTCCAACGTCCACGCCGTCACGATCTTCCAGGCCGCCGACTGGATGTCCCGCGGCGCCACGATCGGTTCGCGCGGGCTGCTCAACGGCTCGTTCGCCCCTGCGGAGCGCGTCGAGTTCTCCCGGCTCGTCGGCGCCTACCACTCGAGTCTCGACTCGACGATCCCGTTCGCGCTGGAGCAGGCCCGTCAGCAGTACGACACGCTGCGCGGCAGCCCCGAGTACCGCACGCTGGTCGACCTCGAGGGCCGGATCATCAACGGCGACGAGGGCGTCACCGACCAGCAGTGGCGCTCGGCCGCCGCCCCTGTGCACGGGAAGCTCGTCGGGATCGCGGTCCAGCAGGCGCAGGACTCCGCCGCCCTCGGCCTCGACAAGGCCAACAGCCGGGTCACCGCCGTGCTGATCGGCAGCCTCATCGCGTTGCTCGCGGTCGTCGTCGGCATCGTGCTGGCGTTGCGCATCTCGAACCGCCTGGTCAGCAAGGCGCTCGTGACGCGGCTGACGTCGTTGCGGGAGGACACGCTGCGGCTCGCGCAGGAACGGTTGCCGCACATCGTGGCGCGACTGCGCGGCGGTGAGCAGGTCGACATCCACCGCGACATGCCTCCGCTGGACTACGGCAACGACGAGATCGGCCAGGTGGCCGACGCGTTCAACACCGCCCAGTACACGGCGGTCGCCGCGGCGGTGAAGGAGACGCAGGCCCGTGAGGGCGTGAACCGGGTCTTCCTCGACATCGCGCACCGCAACCAGGGCCTGGTCCACCGGCAGCTCAAGATCCTCGACAAGCTGGAGCGCGAGGAGGAGAACCCCGAGCAGCTCGACTCGCTCTTCCAGCTCGACCACCTGGCGACCCGCGCGCGCCGCAACGCGGAGAACCTGATCATCCTCGCCGGCGAGCAGCCGGGCAGGCAGTGGCGCAAGCCGGTGCGGCTGAGCGACGTCATCCGCGCCGCGGTCGCCGAGACCGAGCAGTACGTCCGGGTCAAGGTCAACCCGACGCCGGACCGCGCACTGGTCGGCGTCGCCGTCGCCGACACGATCCACCTGCTCGCGGAGCTCGTCGACAACGCGACGGCGTTCTCCTCGCCGCGGTCGGAGGTGGTCATCCACTCCGCCAACGCCGTACCGCACGGCATCGTGATCGAGATCGAGGACCACGGCCTCGGCATGACGCAGGAGGAACGCCTCCAGGCCAACGCGAAGCTCTCCATCCCGCCGGACTTCGAGACGATGGCGTTCCGCGGTGAGTCCCGGCTGGGTCTCTTCGTCGTCGCCAGGCTCGCCGCACGACGGGGCATCAAGGTGGAGCTGC
>JASLAV010000598.1 GCA_030146905.1 Lentzea sp.
CCACCGAGGTTGCTGACGTTGTCGAACACCAGGTTCTTCTCGCCCGTGTCGGCGAACGTGAACCGGAAGACCGCCGCGTGGTCGGTCGGCGCGATCTCGGTCTTCATGCCGTTCTCGAAGGTCACGCCGTAGTAGTGCGCCTTCGCGACCTCGTTGTCGTGCCGGAACGGCAGCGCCCGCAGCGCCCGGTCCTGGGTCGGCGCCTTGTCCGACGGCATGACCTGGAACGTCTGGCGGTCACCCATCCACGGGCTGGGCTCGTGGGAGGTCGTGAACGCCTGCAGCGTCGGCAGGTTCTGCGCGTTGTTGCGCTGCTGGTACTCGTACAACCAGGAGATCGAACCCGCGTTGGTCATCGGTGACCAGAAGTTGAAGCCGTGCGGCACCGCGGTCGCCGGGAAGTTGTTGCCCCGCGAGAACGAGCCGTTCGAGTTCGTGCCGCGCGTGGTCAGCACGTAGTCCGACGGCTTCGCGTACTGCTTCGTGACGACGTCGCCGATCCGGATGTCGTCGAACCAGGCGCCGAATTCCGTCGGGCCCTTCGGGCCGTCGTAGGCGACCAGGATCCGCTTGATCGTCTTGCCGGCCGCGACCGCGCCGATCGTGGACGCCACCTTGTTCCACTGGTTGGCGTACAGGAACTTGCCCGCGCCCTGGCCCTGCGGCGACAGCACCGCGCCGTGCTGGTCCACCGCCTTGAGGTCGCTCAGGTACGTGCCGTCGGAGAACGCGAGGTCCACTGACGAGTACGTGCTCGGGTAGTTCAGGTTGTCGGTCACGAAGTCCGGGAAGACCATGTACGACAGCTCGGTCTTGGCGCCGACCTGGACATCGACGTCGAAGACCTTGTTGTAGCTGTACGCGCGGCCCTCAGCCGTGTGACGGCCCTGGGTGCGGAACGCCTTCACGCCCGTCCAGCCGACGCGCGCCTTGGACGTGTAGCCGCCCGTGGGCCCGTTCCCGACGACGCTGCGCATGTTCGGCGGCGGAGGCGTGGTCGAGCCGTCGGAGAGCTGCACCTCCGCGAGCTGCACGATGTTCGTGGAGCCGTTGTTCAGCGTGACGTCGAGCTTGTAGTGCGTGTACGCCTCGGGCGTCGCGACGTCATAGGTCTTGGTCTGGAAGCGCTCGGCGAACGTTTCGCCGGTGCGGGTGTCGACGACGGTCCAGTCGGTGCCGTTCTTCGAACCCTGCAACGTCCAGTTCTTCGGGTCGCGCTCGGGTGAGTCGTTCGCAGACGAGAGCGCGTACTTCCTGATCGTCCGCTCCTCACCGAAGCGGAACGTCGCCCAGCCGGTGGTGGCGAAGACGAGCCACTTGGTGTTGACGCTGCCGTCGACGAGGTTCTCCTTCACCTCGCCGGAGTCCGCGTTCTCACCGTTGGCCTTCACCTCCAGCACCTTGTCGGAGACGTTGCCGGGGATGCCGGAACCGTCGGATCCGACCACGCCGGACGACTTCGGCTTGCCCGCCGCGTCGGTCTCGACGGTGTTCGACCACGACGGTTGTGGTTGACCGTCCTCAAAGGACGAGGAAAAGCCCACGCCTTGCTCCTCTGGTGCGGCGGCGGCGTAGCCGTTGGTGACGCCGCACACCAGTGTCGCAGTGATCGCGACGCTCAACAGAGTTCTGGTTCGTCTCTTCCCCAGTTGCCTCATTGCAACCCTTCCGCCGCCAGGCCTGCCCCTTTTGGGAGGGAGCGTTTCTGCACGTGACATCGTTGTCAAGGGAGTGGACGGGAATTGTCGCGCAACCTGTCCTTTCAACAGTTGCGCGCTGGGAGCGGCGATCAAGATCTAGACTTGGCCGGTGACCGACCGCAAGCCCCCAGAGGTGGGTACACCAGCGGGCATGCGCGTGCTGAACCAACGCGCTGTGCTGGACCGGTTGCGCCTTCTGGGTGCCGCCACCCGCCCTCAGGTCGCCAAGGACACCGGCTTGTCCAAGCCGACGGTGGGGCAGGCGCTGGCCGATCTCGAACGCCACGGCCTGGTGCGCCCGACCGGCCGCACCACCACCGGTCCCGGCCGGTCCGCGGTGGTCTACGAGCCGAACCCGGCGGCCGGGTACGTGCTGGGCGTCGACATCGGGCGCGAGCGGATCAGGGTCGCCGTCGCCGACCTGGGCGGTGCCGTGGCGGCCCGCGTGGACGAGCGCAACCGCAGCCGGTCGGCCGTCACCCTCGTGCGCACCGTGAAGGAGCTGGCGTCGCGCACCGTGGCGGACGCGGGGCTCGCGCTGACCGACGTCGTGGTGAAGGTGATCGGCGGTCCCGGCGTGATCGACCAGCGCTCACGGGTCGTGCGCCACGCGCCGAACCTGCCGGGCTGGGAGTCCGCCGGTGTGCTCGACGAGCTGGAGTCGTCGCTCGGGCCGGTGGTGGTCGTGGAGAACGACGCGAACCTGGCCGCGCTGGGCGAGCACGTCTACGGCGCTGCCCGGGACGTCCGCGTGTTCGTGTGCGCGACGGTCGGCACCGGTGTGGGCATGGGCATCGTGGTGGACGGCAAGCTCTTCCGCGGCGCGCACGGGGCCGCCGGCGAGGTCGGCTTCCTGCCGTTCGGCAAGTCCGGTTCGGACGTCCACCGTGGACAGTTCGAGGAAGCGGTCGCCGCGGAATCCGTTGTGGCGCTGGCACACGAGTGCGGGCTGACGGCGCGGTCGGCCAAGGACGTCTTCCGCCTCGCGCGTGCGGGTGACGCGTCCGCTGAGCAGGTCGTGCGGGTGGAGGCGGAACGGCTCGCGTTCCTCGTCGCCTCGGTCGCCGCGGTGGTCGACCCCGAACTGGTCGTGCTGGGCGGCGGGATCGGTTCCAACGCCGACCTGCTGATCGAGCCGATGGACGCCGCGCTGCGCACGATGACGCCGCTGGCGCCGCGGGTCGTGGCAGGCGCGCTCGGGGACGGCGCGGTGCTCTCCGGAGCTGTCGCGATGGGGCTGGAAGCTGCGCGTGAGCTGGTCTTCGAAGTGACTCTCTGACAGTAGTCAAGTGACCTTCACCTGGTGGTTCACTCAATTGTCGTAACTGTTAACAGTGTTTTGTGGCTTAGCGTTACTGGCACCTCCTCCTGGAGGGTGTTGTCCTTCCGTTGCACAGGGGAGTCGGTAGGGGGATGCGGGGGACGTAACCCCCTACCGGCCACATGCACTGGGCAGGTGCCGCGCCCGCACCACCATCAGCCTGCCCAGTGCAGCAACGGGCTAACGCGGTGTCCGGCGGTGGACGTTCGTCGCCGCCGACTCGCGGTGTGCCGAGTCCGCGATCCACCTGCCGGGGATGGACGTGTCGACCACGCCGGCCTCCAGCCAGGTGAAACGACCGTCGAGGACGTGCTTCGCGAGCACCTGGTCGCCGTCGTCGGTGTTCTTCCAGAGCTTCTCGAACAGCTCGTCGACCCGGATGCGCGCCTGCTTCGCGAACGCGTCGGCCAGCACCCGCGAGTTCGGGTTCTCGTCCTGCGCGGCCCGCACGCACGCGGCGCTGATCGCGAACAGCTCGGCCCCGATGTCCACGATCCGGCTGAGGAACCGCTGCTTGCGCTCCATCTTCCCCTGCCACCGCGACATCGCGTAGAACGTCTGCCGCGCCAGCTTGCGCGCCGACCGCTCGACGAACCGCAGGTGCTTGGCCAGCGGCCCGAACTCCGTGTAGCCGGCCGGGCTCTGGCCCTTGCCGACTACGAGCGTCGGGAACCACTTCGCGTAGAACCCGCCCGCCTTGGCGGCGGCCCTGATCTTGGCCTGGCGGTCGGCGTCGGGGTCGATGATGTCGCCCGCGACGCTGAGGTGCGCGTCGACGGCCTCACGGGCGATCAGCAGGTGCATGATCTCGGTGGAGCCCTCGAAGATGCGGTTGATGCGCAGGTCGCGCAGGACCTGCTCGGCCGCGATGCCGCGTTCCCCGCGCGCCGCCTGGCTCTCCGCCGTCTCGTAGCCGCGCCCGCCGCGGATCTGGACCAGCTCGTCTGCCACCAGCCAGGCCTTCTCGCTCGCGTAGAGCTTGGCCAGCGCGGCCTCGATGCGGATGTCGTGACTGCCCGCGTCCGCCAGCTCCGAGCTCAGGTCCAGGACGGCTTCCAGCGCGTACGCGGTGGCCGCGATGTAGGCGATCTTGCCGGCGACGGCTTCGTGCCTGCCGACCGGCAGACCCCACTGGACGCGTTCGGCGGACCACTCGCGGGCGATCTTGAGGCACCACTTGGCACTTCCCGCGCAGAGGGCGGGCAGGCTCAGGCGGCCGGTGTTCAGGGTGGCCAGGGCGATCTTGAGACCGGCGCCCTCCCTGCCGATCACGTTCTTCGCGGGGACGCGGACGTCGTGGAACCTCGTCACGCCGTTCTCCAGGCCTCGCAGGCCCATGAACGCGTTGCGGTTCTCGACCGTGATGCCCTCGGCGCCGGCCTCCACGACGAACGCCGTGATGCCCTTGCCGGGCACCTGGGCCATGACCACGAGGAGGTCGGCCACCACTCCGTTGGTGGTCCAGAGCTTCACGCCGTTGAGGACGTAGTCGTCACCGTCGCGCGTGGCGGTCGTGCCCAGCCGTGCCGGGTCGCTGCCCACGTCGGGCTCGGTCAGGAGGAAGGCGGTGATCTCGCCCTTGGCGCAGCGGGGGAGGAACTCCTGCTTCTGCTCGGGGCTGCCGGACATCGCGACCGGCTGCGGAACGCCGATGGACTGGTGCGCCGAGAGCATCGCGCCGATCGCGGGGCTGGCAGAGCCGATCAGCATCAGGGCCTTGTTGTAGTAGACCTGGGTCAGGCCGATGCCGCCGTACTCGGGCTTGATCTTCATGCCGAACGCGCCCAGGTCCTTGAGGCCCTTGAGCACCTCCTCGGGGATCCGGGCGTCTCGTTCGATCTTCGCGTTGTCGACGTGGGTCTCGGTGAACTCGCGAAGTCTGGCGAGGAAGGCCTCGCCCCGTTCATGGTCTTCCGCGCTGCCGGTGGGGTGGGGGTGGATGAGGTCCAGCCGGAAGTGACCGAGGAAGAGCTCCTTGCCGAAGCTCGGTCGCTGCCAGCGGGTTTCCCTTGCTTGTTCGGCGACCTGCCGGGCCGCGCGCTCGTCGACGGTCATGGTTACCTCCCAGTAGGGGTGTGACCTACGTTACTCGGGGGTAGGGGGATGTCCATCGGGTGTGCGCGTGAATGGGGACGTTGGATTCGGGGCTCGTTCGGGTGTGGGGGCGGTTTGCCGGGACCTGGGCGCGTTGGCGGCGGACGTGGGGGCATGTCGGGGCGGGTTGACTTTCGTGGTGGGCCACCTCCCGCGAGACGAGACGGTCCGTCTCGTTGATTGTGCGTGGGTCGGCTTGCCTGGGGGCGAGCCGTTTCTGTGAGACGAGACGGTCCGTCTCGTTTTTGGTGGGAGGTTTCCTCGTGCCGTGCGGGTTGCGTTCCAGCGTGGTCCAGCAGGCACGGACGAGGCGTGGGTGGTCATCGCCGCTTCGCGTCGATAGCGACTTCGGGGCCCTTGCGAGGCGCTGCAACAGGCGGGAAAAGGTCGGATGCTCCGCACCCGCCGAACCCGGCAGGGTAGCGCCTCGCACCCAAAGTCAAGCCCCAATCGCCGTGCCAGGGGCTTCACCGGCTCCCACCGGCACACAGGGAAGACGGCTCGCTTCGCATCGCCACTTGGGGTGGGCCGACGGCGAAAGCGAAAGGGCCGCTCCCCTGCGGGAACGGCCCTCTGGCTGTACACCTGGTTACGGCAGCGGGGCGGCTCCGCGCTTCGCCAGGTAGTCCTTCATCAGCTCTGTCTCGGAGGACTGCGACTTCAGCATGTTCTCGGCCAGCGTTCGCACGAACGGCTGGCTCGCCCGCGTCGTCGCGTACTCGGCCATCGGGGCGCCGCCCACGTGGTGGCGGAGCATCAGCTGCAGGAAGTAGACGTCGAAGTCTCGTCCCTGCGGCATCGTGCGGAGCTTGGTCAGCTCGTCCGTCATCGCCATGCCCGGCATCAGGGGCTTGCCGGCTTCCGGGGTCGTGGCGCCGTGGCCGTGGACGCCCGAGTCGTTCATCCAGGACATGTAGACGCCCGAGATGTTCTGCTCGTGCTCGTTCCACATCATCAGCCAGCCCTTCATGCGGCCGACCTGCTCCAGTTGGGTGGAGGCGATGTCGAACGCCAGCTGGCGGACCTCCGGGTCCGTTGAGCGGTCCCTGGCCAGGTTGGCCATCTGGATGCCCTGCAGGTGGTGCTGGGACATGTCCTGGCAGAAGCCCACGTCCACGGAGCCGGAGGCCGGGACCGCCGACGTCGAGGTCGAGCCGGGGAGCTTCACGAGCAAGCCCACCGCCGCGCCCAGCAGAAGGACGGCCAGCACGGCGGCGCCGATCACGAGAATTCGGGCGACCCCTGAGGGTCGCCCGGTCTCGTCGGACGGAGCGGTCATCAGCTCGACGGAGGCGTCGAGGCGGAGCCCGACGCGGGCGGCGTGCTCATGTTCGGCTGCTGACCCTGCTGGCCCTGCTGGCCCTCGGTCACCGAGTCTTCCTTGCCGCCGTCCATCGGAACGGCGTCGGCGCCCGGCTTCTCCGCCACGAACGGGGCCGGGTTCGACAGGAACTGCGCGTTCTCGCAGGACGCGCCGACCTCGGGGTAGGTGTTCGCGTTGCGCAGCAGCGACGAGATGAACTGGTCGATGCGCTCGTCGTCGACGTTGTCGACCTTCAGCTGGTGGCCCCACGACTGCAGGGAGACCGGCTTGTCGAGGCCGGGGAACGGCGACAGCATCATGTACGGGATGCCCTCGACCCTGGTCTTGAGCTTGGTGAGCGCGTCGTCCTTGACCTGGTCCGGGTTGTAGGCGATCCAGACCGCGCCGTGCTCCAGGCCGTGGACCATGTTCTCCGTGCGGACGGCCTTGTCGTAGACGACACCGGTGCAGTCGGCCCACGAGGCATCGTGCGGGCCGCCGAACGCGGGGGTCTGGTCGTACGCGACGCGCTGGGTCGGCTCGACGTGGCGGGAGCCCTTGTACTCCTTGATCACGATGCCCGCGAGCTGTGCCGACGGGTCCTTGTTCGTGTCGGAGGGCTTCCACTTGGCCAGGGCGGCCTCTTTGACGTTGTTCGCGTGGATCTGCGAGTACGCATACCCGAAAACGCCGCCCGCTAGGCCGAGCACTGCGATCACCGCGATGATCGTGCCCCACGGCTTCGGCTTGCTCGCCACCACCGAGGAACGGGCTGCGGCCACGCTGTTGCGTGTGGCCTTCGTCTTCTTGCCGCTGGTCATGTCCGCCTCAGATGTCGTCCTGGTCAACCGGCGCCAGTGTAGGGACATCGTGTCTG
>JASLAV010000339.1 GCA_030146905.1 Lentzea sp.
GCCGATCCTGCTGTGGCCGTGTCTGCCGCCGTTGGGGCGGATGATGTCGGGTCTGCTGCCGATCCCGCTGTTGCCGCCGGGTCTGGCGCTGCTGCCGCCTCTGGGCCTGCCACCGCCGTGCCCGTTGCCGTCGAGTCCGCTGCCTCCCCCTCAACCAAGTCAGTCCCGCCGTCACCGACACCGCCCGACCAGCCCGACCAGCCCGTGCGGTCCCAGCTGCCCCCCGTTCCCGCCGACGCCTGGTCCCGCTACCCCCGCGGCCCCAAGTACCTCGAAGCGCTGCGCGAGGGTCGTCCCGCGCACGCCGTCTGGCAGGCCCTGCCCGCCGAGGACTGGCCCGCCCGCCTGGCGGAGGCGGCCGCCTCCGTCGCCTCGACCGGGCGCGGCGTGGTCATCGTCGTGCCCGACCACCGCGACTCGGCTCGTGTGGCCGAGGCGTGCGGCAGGCTGATCGAGGGCGTGGTGACGCTGTCGGCCGACCTCGGGCCGTCGGAGCGCTACAAGCGCTGGCTGGCCGTGCGCCGGGGAGTGGCGCGGGTCGTGGTGGGCACGCGCGCGACGGCGTTCGCGCCGGTCAGGGATCCCGGGTTGTTGATCGTGTGGGACGACGGCGACGACCTGCACGTCGAGCAGCGTTCGCCGTACCCCAACGTGCGCGACGTGCTGGTGCAGCGCGCCCACATGACCGGGGCCGCCCTGCTGATCGCCGGGTTCGCCCGCACCGCGGAGGCCCAGCTGCTGGTCGAGACCGGCTGGGCGCACGAGATCGTGGCGTCGCGCGAGACGCTCAGGGCCGTCGCGCCCCGTGTGGTGTCGGTCGGCGACAACGAGTGGCAGGACGTCAAGGACCCGGCGGCCCGCACCGCCAGGCTGCCGTCCATCGCCTTCGACGCCGCTCGCTTCGCCCTCGCCGACTCGCCGGTGCTGATCCAGGTGCCGCGGCGCGGGTACGTGCCCGCGCTCGCCTGCGGGCAGTGCCGCGGGCCCGCGCGGTGCCGCCGGTGCGCGGGCCCGCTGGCGTTGCCCGGTGGCACCGAGGACGGGGTACCGAAGCCCGCGTACTGCCGGTGGTGCGCGGCGACGGAGGCCGCGTTCCGGTGTCCCACGTGCGGTTCGCGCAGGCTGCGCGGGCAGATCATCGGGGCCAGGCGCACCGCGGAGGAGCTCGGGAGGGCGTTCCCCGGGTACCCGGTGCGGACCAGCGGCGCCGACGAGGTGCTGACCAAGGTGCCGGGCAAGCCCGCGCTGGTGGTGGCGACGCCGGGCGCCGAACCCGTGGCCGAGGGCGGGTACGGCGCCGTGCTGCTGCTCGACGGCTGGGCACTGCTCGGACGGGCCGACCTCAGAGCGTCGGAGGAGACGCTGCGGCGGTGGATGACGGCGGCGGGGCTCGTGCGTCCCGGCAACGGGCGCGTGGTCGTCATCGCGGACTCGTCGCTCACGCCCGTGCAGGCGCTCGTGCGCTGGGACCCGGTGTGGCACGCCGCCACGGAGCTCGCCGCGCGCACCGAGCTGGGGTTCCCGCCCGCCGTGCGGATGGCGACCGTCGACGGCACCCCGGACGCGGTGAACGCCCTGATCGACGAGCTGCGCCTGCCGCCGACCGGCGAGGTGCTCGGGCCGGTACCGCTGGGCGAGGACGAGTCGAGGGAACGGGCGTTGGTGCGCGTCGCGCGCAGCGAGGGCCGTCAGCTGGCCGCCGTGCTGGCCGAGGCGCAGGCCGTGCGGACGGCGCGCAAGGAACAGGAGCTCGTGCGCATCAAGCTCGACCCGCTCGAGGTCCTGTAGCGCCGAATTCGACGAAGACACCGCACGGGTGGTGCCCATGGGGTGTACGCGTGGCTCGACCCGCACGACTTCGAGTGCTGTGCGTGCGACCGGCAATCGGCCTTGACGTTCGGCACAAGCGGGCCACCGCCGCCGCCGGGGCTGACGCGCGATCAGCTCTCGTAGTGGGCGCGCAGGCCGGCGACGTGCTCGCGGATGTCCTCGTCGGTGAGCTTCTCGTACTGGAGGTACTCGGCCAGGTAGGCCATCAGCTCGTCGCGGCCCGGCTGCTGTTCGCTCGCGATCACGTGCGCCGTCGTGCCCGCGATGCCCGCCGGGAACAGCAGGAAGCCGTCGAGGCCCGCCATGGTGTCGAAGGAGGCGTTCTTGGCCTCCCACAGCGCCCAGACGTCCTCCTCGCGGCCGCACTCGGTGAGCAGCAGCGCCGCCAGGCCCAGCGCCTCGCTCACGCCCCAGCCCTCGCGGTGGGCGGCCGTCTCCTCGGCGAGCAGGTGGCGCAGCAGGTCCGCGTCGCCCTCGCGCCGTTCGCGCAGCAGGAGGTGCAGCACCTCCTCGCGGTCGGCCTCGTCGAGCGGGGTGCTGGCGAAGTCCGTTCGCAACCGGTCAAGATCAATCGACACGTCCGCACCTTAGGCCTTCCTCAAGGGGTGTTGCCATCCGGTCGCAACGGAGTAGAAGTTTCCGCATGTTGCGAACGGTTGCCGCACTGACGCTCTCCGTCGTACTGGTCGTTCCTGCCCAGGCAGGAGCGGCAGAACCACCACCGCGCGTACCGGAGCAGGTCGGCTGGGGCGGCGCGGTCTCCAGCGTCGACCCCGACGCGTCCCAGATCGGCGTGGACGTGCTCCGCCGCGGCGGCAACGCCGTCGACGCCGCCGTCGCCACGGCCGCCGCGCTCGGCGTCACCGACCCGTTCTCCGCGGGCATCGGCGGCGGCGGGTTCTTCGTCCACTACGACGCCCGCACCGGCCGCGTGTCCACTCTGGACGGACGCGAGACGGCCCCGCGCTCCGCGACCGACCAGCTCTTCGTGGAGAACGGCACGCCGTTGCCGTTCGCCGAGGCGATGACGAGCGGCCTGTCCGTCGGTGTTCCCGGCACGCCCAAGACGTGGCAGCAGGCGCTGCGCAAGTGGGGCACGCTCGACCTGCGCGAGGCCATGGCGCCCGCGGAGGCCCTGGCGCGACGCGGTTTCGTCGTCGACAAGACGTTCAACTCGCAGATCACGAACAACGCCGCCCGGTTCGCCGACTTCACCTCGACCCGCGACCTCTTCCTGCCGGGCGGCCAGCCACCCGCCGTCGGCAGCACGTTCCGCAACCCGCAGCTCGCCGACACCTACCGCGAGCTGGCCCGCACCGAGCTCGCGTCGCTCTACGGCGGCGCGGTCGGCCGCGACCTGGTGGACGCCGTGCGGAAGCCGCCGGTCGTGCCCGGCTCGACCCGCAACGTCCGTGCCGGCGACATGCGGATCTCCGACCTGACCCGCTACCAGGTCGAACGCCGCGACCCGACGCACACCCGCTACCGCGGCCTCGACGTCTACGGCATGGCGGCGCCGTCGTCTGGAGGCACGACCGTCGGCGAGGCGCTCAACATCCTCGAGTCGACCGACCTGTCGAAGGTCTCCGACGTCGAGTACCTGCACCGCTTCATCGAGTCGACGAAGCTGGCGTTCGCCGACCGCCTGCGCTGGGTCGGCGACCCGGCGTTCTCCCGGGTGCCGACCGAGGGCCTGCTCTCGCAGAAGTTCGCCGACAGCCGCGCGTGCCTGATCAAGCCCGACGCCGTGCTGCCGGCCCCGCAGCCCGCCGCCGACCCGCGCAACCCGCAGGCCTGCCAGGCCACCGCGGGCACGTCGGCGCTGCGCGAGGACGCCGAACGCACCACGCACCTCACCGTCGCCGACCGCTGGGGCAACGTCGTCGCCTACACCCTGACCATCGAGGCGGAGGGCGGCAGCGGCATCGTCGTGCCCGGCCGCGGCTTCCTGCTGAACAACGAGCTCACCGACTTCGAGTTCGTCGCCCCCGCCCCCGGCGTCCCGCACCCGAACCTGCCCGGCCCCGGCAAGCGCCCGCGGTCGTCGATGGCGCCGACGATCGTCGTCGACCACGGCAAGGTCGTCCTGGCCGTCGGTTCACCGGGTGGCTCCACCATCCTCACCACGGTCACCCAGATCCTGACCGGGCGCCTGGACCGCAAGATGTCGCTGCTCGACGCCGTCGCGGCCCCGCGCGCCTCCCAGCGCAACGCCGCCACGACCCCGGCGGAGGCGGAGTTCCTCGCCGCCGCGAGCACCGCGGGCCTGCAGGCCATCGGCCACAGGTTCAGCCAGAACGCCGAGATCGGCGCCGCCACGGCCGTGGAACGCGCGTCGGACGGCCGCTGGCGCGCGGTGGCCGAACCGACCAGGCGCGGGGGAGGTGCGGCCCGCGTGGTGAAGGTGGGCTGAGCCCTTTCCGCTCGTCTCAACGGCTGGAGTGCGGAATTCCGCACTCCAGCCGTTTTGCGCGGGTCAACGCCCGGACACGTCTGCACAGCGGCCCGGAGGACCGGGAAAACTGTCAGACCCCCTGACTAGTGTTGAAATTGGGGGTACCCGGCCTGGTCCGTGTGTGTGGTGCGCGCTATGCGTTCGTGCGGCCGTCGATGCGTTCGCGGATGAGGTCGGCGTGGCCGTTGTGCTGCGCGTACTCCTCGATCAGGTGGATGTAGAGCCAGCGCACCGACATCTCGCC
>JASLAV010000631.1 GCA_030146905.1 Lentzea sp.
CGCGAGTGACCGGTGTCGAGCAGCTCCACCACGCGTGAGGCGGGTTCGTCGAACCGGACCCAGTGCACGTTCACCCGCGGCGTCATCGCCTGCTCCGCCGCCAGCTCGCGGAAGTCGAGACCCCGGTCGAGCAGCTGGGCGAGCTCCGGGTCGAGGTGACCCTGCTCCCCCGCGTCGCCGACGATCTGCTTGAGGTCCTCCGGCGTCGCACCCTGCGGCAGCTCCTCCACAGGCTCGATCCCGATGGAACGCAGCAGCTTGTTGGCCGCCGCGTCGAACAACCGGATCACCGGACCGGCGATCTTGAGGTAGACCAGCGTTGACGAGCTCAGCCACTTGGCCAGCGCTTCGGGCTTCGCGATCGCGAGGTTCTTCGGCAGCAGCTCACCCAGAACCATCTGCACGACGGTGGCGAAGATCAGCGCCACGGCCATCGCCAGCGGCACGCCGAACGACTCGGGCAACCCGAGCAGGTTCGCGAGGCCGGTACCGAGCAGCGGCTCGGCCACGTAACCGACCAGCAGCGCCGTCACCGTGATGCCGAACTGAGCGCCGGACAGCATGAACGAGAGCTTCTGCGTCACGCGATAGGCACGCTCGGCGGCTTTGTCGCCGCCCTCGGCCATCTGCTGCAGCCGACCGCGGTCGACCGCCATGTACGCGAACTCCTGGGCCACGAAGTAGCCGGTGGCGGCTGTGAGCGCCACGATCGCCAGCAGGCCCGAGAGGATCAACATGCCGCACTCGCGGCGTTGAGAACGTTCAGCCGGGTTCGCCCCGGCGTACTACTACAGCCGTCGATGTCGGCTTCTTCAGACATGACCTCACAGTAGCACGCGGCACTGTATGGTTGCCGGAAGGAGGTGGACGTGAGCGAAGCGTTGCTCAAGATCGGCGAACTGGCCGCGCGAGCGGGCGTCAGCATCCGCACCGTCGACTACTACACGACGTTGGGCCTGATCAGCCCTGCCCAGCGCACCGCGTCGAACTACCGTCTCTACTCCCAGGCCGATGTGGATCGGATCCACCTGGTTCAACGTCTGGAAGTCCACGGTGTTCCCCTGGAGGAGATCTCCACGGCGCTGAACACCCGAGCCTCCGACGTCGCGGCGATCCTGGACCGCATCGACGTCGACCTGCAGGCCCTCCAGACGGCCGCGGACGGCGCCGCACCGGAGATGCAGGGCCTGCTCGCGGTCATCGCGACGCGAGTGCACTCGTTGATCACCATCGCGCTGCAGATCCCCCCGGACGTGATGCTGCCGTAGCGGCTACGCGACCTTGAGCATCCGCACCGAGGTGACGGCGTGGTGGGCGACGGACAGGACCTCGATGTTCCAACCCGACACGTCGAAGGTGTCGCCCGGCTTCTCCGGGATCCTGCCGAGGACCATGAGCACCAGGCCCGCGATCGTCGAATAGTTGCCCTCGGGTGCTTCCGGCAGCTCGATACCGACGTCGACGAGGTCGTGGATCGGGAAGGTGCCGGGCAGCACGAGCGAGCCGTCCCCTGCGCGCGTCACCGCCATGACGTCGCGGTCGGCCTCGTCGTAGATCTCACCGACGATCTCCTCGAGCAGGTCCTCCAGCGTGACGATGCCCGCGACAGCGCCGTGCTCGTCCATGACGAGGCCGAACTGCTCGCGCTCGGCCTTGAACCGCCGCAGCGCCTCCGACACCCGCACCGAGTCCGGGAACACGAGCGGCTCGCGCACGACCTCTGCCAGCTTCACGTCGTCATCGAGCAGATCGCGGAGGTTGACCAGGCCGACCACGTCGTCCAGGTGCCCGTCGCGCACAACCGGCGCGCGGGAGTGACCGGTCGAGGCCAGGGCTGTGCGCGCGCTCGCCGTGTCGAGGTCGTCGGACAGGATGAAGACCGACCGCCGGGGCACCAGCACTTCCCGCAGGCGACGTTCGTGGATCTCCAGCGCACCGAAGATGATCTCGCGTTGTTCCGGGTTGAGGTTCCGCTGGCTCTTCACCAGCTCTCGCAGCTCCTCCGGTGACAGCTGCTCGGACTCGGCGTTGGGGTTGCCACCCAAGACGCGCACAACCAGGTTCGTCGACGAGCTCAGCGCCCGCACCGCAGGCCGTGAGACGGCTGACAACACGTCGAGCGGCCGCGCGACCAACATCGCCCAGCGCAGTGCGTACTGCATCGCCAGCCGCTTCGGCGCGAGCTCACCGAACACGAGCGTGAAGAACGTCAGCACGATCGTCACCAGCGCCACCGCCACGCCCGAGGCCGCGCCGCCGAGGAACCCGAGCAGCGGCACCAGCGGTTCGGACAGCGAGACCGCGGCCGTCGCCGAGGCCAGGAAACCGGCCAGGGTGATGCCGATCTGGATGGTCGCGAGGAACCTGTTCGGGTCGCGGGCGAGCTTCACCAACGTCCGCGCGCCCCTGCCGGCGTCGCGCTCCAAAGCGCGCAACTGCCCCTCGCGCAGCGAGATCAACGCCATCTCACTGCCTGCGAACAATGCGTTGACCAGCACCAACACCCCGACAAGGGCGATGTTGAACCCGTAGCCGTCCATTCGGACCGTGTCACTCCCCGCTGCGCAGTCGAAATGCACACGCTAGTGGCTGATTTCGCTGGTCACCGCATGGAGCGTGTGATCACGTACGGAGGTGCTGCTGCTCGGCGGCAAGAGCGCGAAGCGGGCAGCCACGTCCGAACGCCCTCCGGTTGCGGACCATGCATTGCACAACTGGACGGACCCGCACCCGGTCGGCTCGTGGCAATGGGTTTCGATCGTGGCCCTGCTGGTCGCCATCGTCCCAGAAGGACTCGCGCTGCGCACAGTCGTGCTCGACGGACTCCGGCAGCCACTCGGTCAACTGCTGCAACACCCCGTCCCATGGAGAGATCCGCACGTCGCCTGATGACACAGCCGTCGACCGATGTTACCGCTAACATTCCCTCAGGTTGTCGGCTTTGTTCTACCTTGAATGGATCACCTGTTACAGCAGCTCAAGGCTGTTTCGAAACTTCTGTGGTCGAAAAATTCGACTTAACAACCACTGTTAGCGATAACAGAAGGCCTTGTCGAGTGCGCCGGGCATCGTTATCGTGCTGAGAGCGCTTCGGTGATGTGACCCGGAACACGACCGGCGGTGCACTCAGGTTCCCGCTCGCGTGCACTGCACCAGTCGGCAACAGGTCGCGCCGCCGCAACCACTCGCCAGAAATCGAGGACATCGTGGTCTCATCGATGAAACGCGTTCTGATACCGCTGCTGGCCTTGGCCGCCACAGCCGTGATGACACCATCCGCGTCGGCGGCATACCCCGCCCCGGGCCGGGTCACCGGTGACATCGGCGTGCACGACCCGAGCGCCGTCAAGCGCCCGGACGGCAGCTACCTGATCGCGCACACCGGCAACGGAATCGCGCTCAAGACCTCCACCGACCGCACCGCGTTCCGCAACGCCGGCGCCGCCTTCCCCGGCGGCACGCCGTGGGCCGACACCTACACCGCGAACAGCCGCAACCTCTGGGCGCCGGACATCTCCTACCGCAACGGCCAGTACTGGATGTACTACTCGGCCTCGACTTTCGGCTCCAACCGCTCGGCGATCTTCCTGGCCACGAGCTCCAGTGGCAACTCCGGCACGTGGACCAACCGCGGCCTGGTCGTCGAGTCGCGCACCAGCGACAACTTCAACGCCATCGACCCCGACCTCGTCGTCGACGACCAGGGCCGCTGGTGGCTGAGCTTCGGCTCCTTCTGGTCCGGCATCAAGATGATCGCGCTCAGCTCGTCGACCGGTCTGCGCTCGGACTCCACGATCCGCGCCATCGCCGGCCGCAACGGCGGCGCGATCGAGGCGCCGAACATCGTCCAGCGCGGCAACTACTTCTACCTCTTCGTCTCGTTCGACCGCTGCTGCCAGGGCGCCTCCAGCACCTACCGCGTCATGGTCGGCCGTTCGACCAGCGTCACCGGCCCTTACGTCGACCGCAACGGCACGGCGTTGACCTCCGGCGGTGGTACCGAGGTCCTCGCCGGCCAGGGCAGCATCCACGGCCCCGGGCACCAGGACGTGCTGGCGGACAGCGACAGCGACGTGCTGGTTTACCACTACTACGCGGACAACGGCGCGTCCTTGCTCGGAGTCAACCTGCTGGCGATCGACTCCGGCGGCTGGCCCTACGTCCACTGATGCACGTACCTGACACCCGCGCAGCGCCCCGCAGGGAGAAGAGCATGATCTCGACCACCAGCCGCCGCAGACACCGGCGGACCACCCTCGTCCTGGCCACCACCACCGCGTTGCTCGGCGGCATCACCTCCGCCCTGCCACCGGCGGTGTCGGCGGCCACAGTGGACATCAACGCGTCGTACGTTCTGGTCAACCGCAACAGCGGCAAGGCCTTGGACGTCTACGACCTCGCCACCAACGACGGCGCCCGGATCTCGCAGTACACGCGCAACGACGGGGCGTGGCAGCAGTGGCAGTTCGTCGACTCCGGTGGCGGCTACTACCGGCTCAGGTCCAAGCACAGCAACAAGGTCCTCCAGGTCTCGGGCGGCTCGACCGCCGACGCCGCCGACCTGGTGCAGTGGGCCGACAGCAACGCGACCAGCCAGCAGTTCCAGCTCGCGGACTCGTCCGGCGGGTACGTGCGGCTGCTCAACCGCAACAGCGGCAAGGCCGTGGAGACCTACGAGTGGTCGACCGCCGACGGTGCGCGGGTCGTGCAGTGGCCCGACACCGGCGGCACGAACCAGCAGTGGCAGCTGGTGAAGCTGGGCGCGCCGGCGGCGGGCACGTTCACCAACCCGATCAAGCGCAACGGTCCGGACCCCTGGCTGCAGTACCACAACGGGTACTACTACCTGGCGACGACGACGTGGAACTCCACG
>JASLAV010000705.1 GCA_030146905.1 Lentzea sp.
TCTCGCCCCGAGCGTGGTGGCGGCGATCGGCTCCGGGCGCGACGACTGGATCGGCGTCGCGATCTTCACGGCGGCGGTGTGCGCGCTGAGCGCTATCGCGATCGCGACGGGACGCGAGACGTTCCGCCGCCCGACGGCGGAGCTCGGGCGCCTGCCACAGGAGCCGGCCGTTCCCGTCAAGGCGTAGGACGACTGCGCGAGGCCGTCCGCGGGCGGCCTCGCGTCAGTCGAGTTCCGCCACCTTCGCCTGGAGGTCGTTCACGAACCGGCTGAGCAGCCGGCCGAACGTGCCCTGGTCCTCTTCCGACCAGTCGGCGACCGCGCCGGTGAACCAGCCGAGGACCGCTTCCAGGTAGCGGCCCGCCGCCTCGGCGCCGGAGTCGGACAGCTCGACGAGACGCGCGCGCTGGTCGTCCGGGTCGACCACCCGGCGGACCAGGCCGACGCGTTCCAGCTCGTGCAGGTGCCGCGTGACGTGCGGGCCGGCGACCTGCATCCGCGCGGCGATCTCCCCCACCCGCAACGGCTTGCCCGCCATGCGCAACGTGATGAGCACGCTCAGGCCGGGACGGTCGAGCGGGACGCCGACCTGCTCCATCGCCCGCTCCACGAGCCGGCTGCGGTTGAGCACCGTGCCCAGCTGCATCAGGTGCGGCAACAACGCCGCGGGGTCCAGGGCCTCGCTCATCTCACACCTTACTTACCTAACTTAGGTATATGCTTGTCCCGATCACGCACAACGGTAGCGATCGGTGCGCGAAGAAAAATGATACCTAAGTTAGTTATCTGGAGGTACGCATGACCACCGTCCTCATCTCCGGCGCCAGCATCGCCGGGCCCGCGCTCGCGTTCTGGTTGCGGCGCCACGGCTTCGACGTCACCGTCGTGGAGAAGTCGCACGCACTGCGCGGCGGCGGCTATCCGATCGACATCCGGGGCACCGCGCTCGGCGTCGTCGACCGGATGGGGCTCCTCCCCCGGCTGCGGGAGGCCCACGTGGACACCCGCCGGATCACGTTCCTCGACGCCGGCGGCGGCCAGGTCGCGTCACTGCGGCCGGAGGCGGTCGTCAACGGCGACCACACCGACCTGGAGGTCCGCCGCGGCGACCTCGCCGAGATCATCCACGACGCGGTGCGCGACGACGTGGAGTTCCTCTTCGACAACACCATCGTCACCATGCACGACCACACCGGCGGCGTCGACGTGACGTTCCGGAGTGGACTCCAGCGCACCTACGACCACGTCATCGGCGCCGACGGGCTGCACTCGGCGGTGCGCGCCCTGACGTTCGGCCCCGAGGAGGAGTTCCACCGCTACCTCGGCTACTGCTTCGCGGGCTTCACGATGCCCAACCACCTCGGCCTCGCCCACGAGGGCGTGCTGTGGAACGAACCCGGCCGGTCGGCCGCGCTGTACGCGGTGGGCGAGGGCGAGACCGTGCACGGGTTCCTGAACTTCGCCCGCGCCGAGGCCCCGTTCGGCGCGTTCCGCGACCCCGAGGCCCAGCGCGACCTGGTGGCGTCGGTCTTCGCGGAGGACGGTTGGGAAATCCCCCACATGGTCAAGGCGATGCGCGAGGCCGACGACCTCTTCTTCGACACCGTCAGCCAGATCCGCATGCCCCGCTGGTCGTCCGGCCGCGTCGCACTGGCAGGCGACGCCGCGCACGCCCCGTCGTTCCTCACGGGACAGGGGTCGAGCCTCGCGCTCGTCGGCGCGTACGTGCTGGCGGGCCACCTCGCCACGGCAGGAACCCACACCGCGGCGTTCGAGGACTACGAACGCGACACGCGGCCGTTCGCCGAGGCGAACCAGAACCTCGTCGGAGAGGGCGGCTCCGAACTGACCCCCCGCACCTCCGAGGCGCTGGCCGCGCGCAACGCCGTCCTGCGCGAGCGCGCGACCATGCCGGCCGGGACCGCCCGTCCCGAGCACTCCGCGATGACACTGCCGGACTTCGACGTCAGGTCATGACCGCGACTTGCCGGGAGGCGCCGTGCAGAACACCCGCGGCGTGCCCCAGGCGTTGTCGGCGTCCCGGCTGGCGCGCACGTCCAGCAACGTCAGCCTGGTGACGGTCGAGATGTCGACCTCGATGTGCTGCGGCGCGTCGCTGATGCTCGCCAGCCGGGAGGTGAGCTCCTGGTCGTCGGCCTTCACGACGAACTGCCCCGCGCCCTCGGTCTTGGCCGAGGCCGCGTCCTTGCCCACCCACACCGACAACCTGGTGCACCTGCCCGTCGTGGCCCAGGTGCTGAAGTTGACCGGCTGAGCCGCCGACGAGCTGTTGAAGCCTCGGACGCTGTTGGGGAACGGCCCCTTGCCCACCCCGATGGCGATCGACGGGATGGCCACCTGCCCCTCGCCGGACTCGACCGGCTCGTGGACGGTGAGGTCGTACCAGCCCTCACCCGACCGCACCGGCCCGCTGGGCGCCGCGGCGACCTGCACGGTCGAGTTGGTGAGCGTCGGGCTGCCCGCCGCGCCGTCGTCGTACTTCAGGACGCCGGCGAGCAGCCCCGCGGCACCCACCAGCGCGACGACGAGGGCGGCCACTCCGGCGATCTCCAGCGGTTGCTGCGGTGCGAACAACGCGGCGACGCCCAGCAGGCCCAGCAGGCCGACCGCGACGATCAGCACCGGCCCCACACCTGCGTAGATCAAGGCCACGACCGCGCCGACGTCGGCGACAGCGCCGAGCACCGCGAAGGTCAACTTTCCGGGTCCGTGTCCAGGGCTGCCGCTCTGTCCGGACGTCATGACTGGCTTGATCTGGGTCACATTCCCCTTCGTTACAGATTTTCCGAACGTATGGCAAGAAAAAACTTCACCATGCGGCGATTTGGTTCCGATCATGAGGATGCCGCGATGGACCGGATGGCCCAGTGGTGCCGCGCACGCGCAATTCCGCAACGCGGGCGTCCAGCAATGCGGCGGCGCCGGCGTTGTCGGTCTCCCGAAACCGCGCTGTCGCAACGTTTCCGAGCGTTGCTCGATAGTCTCGGCCGATGAGCACGCCACCACGGTCCATAATGGCGCTGGCCGATCTCACCACCCCCATGGCGCTCCGCGTGGCCGCGACGCTGGGCCTGGTCGAGCACGCGGGGACGGAGGGCGCCACCGCCGCCGGGCTCGCCTCCCGCACCGGCACCGCCGAGGGCCCGCTGCGGCGCCTGCTCGACCATCTGGTCGCCGTCGGGGTCTTCGAGCAGGAGGCCGGTCGCTACCGCCCGACGGCCCTGGGCGCGCAGATGCACCCCGACTCCCCGCAGGGTGTCAAGCCGTTGCTCGACATCACCTGCGCCGGCGGCCGAGCCGAGCTCGCGTTCGTCGACCTGCTCGACACCATCACCACGGGCGCGCCCGCCTACCCGATCCGCTACGGCAGGCAGTTCTGGGACGACCTCGGCGATTCGCCGGAGTTGCGCAGCTCGTTCGACGCCCAGATGAACTGGCGGTTCCGCACGCACGCGCCGCGGATCGCGGCGAACTTCGACTGGGGCCGCTTCCCCACGATCGTCGACGTGGGCGGTGGCGACGGCCCGCTGCTGGTGGAGATCCTGTCAGCCCACCCGTCGGTCCGCGGCACGATCGTCGACCTCCCGCCGACCGCCGCCGCGGCCACCGCGCGGTTCGCCGCGCTGGGCATCTCCGGCAGGGCCTCGGCCGTCGCGGGGAGCTTCTTCGACCCGCTGCCGGCCGGCGCGGACGCCTACCTGCTGTCGGACGTCCTGCACGACTGGGACGACGAGTCGTGCACCAAGATCCTCACGCAGGTGCGCAACGCTTGTGCTCCGCACAGCACCGTGGTCCTCGTCGAGCCCGTACGCGGTCATGGGGCGGACACGAAGTTCGACCTGTTCATGCTGATGTGCTTCAACGGGCGTGAGCGCACCGTCGGGGAACTGGCGGCGCTGGCTTCGTCGTGCGGGCTGACGTTCGAGAACGCAGTGGCCGTGTCGGAAGGGCGCATGGCGCTGGAGCTCACCGTCGCGCGGCGGTGACGCCGAAGAGGACCACCCGGCTGCCGTCGGGTGGTCACTGCGCGAAGAGGAGGATGTCCGAGCGGTCGTCCGGCCGATCTTCACGAAGTGTGGTTTGGGTCCGGCCGGAAATGGGCACAAGACCGCTCAGCACGAACACTAGCTCGGAGCGGTGAAACATGGTGGCGTCATATTGGGAAACCGCTCGAACGGGGTTCCTGGCATTCGTGGGAATCGGGCTGTTGGTGCTCGTTCCCCTCTTATTGCTGCACTACTGGCGTTTCGGGCGAGTGGAGCCGCGCAGGGCCTTCGTGCTGTACGGCACGCTCGCCTACGGGCTCGTCGCGCTGGCGTTGATCTTCCTGCCGTTCCCGTCCGACGTCTCGCAGCTGTGCCAGGGTGACCAGATGCTGTCCACGACCCCGCTGCAGTGGGTCACGGACATGCGCAACAACATGGCGGCCAACGGGCGTTCCGGCATCGGGGCGATGGTCACGTCGTCCGCGTTCCTCCAGCAGATGTTCAACGTCGCGTTGTTCGTCCCGCTGGGAGTGGTGCTGCGCAAGGCCTACGGCAAGGGACCGTTCGCCGTCGTGGCGATCGGCCTCGGGCTCTCGCTGGCGGTCGAGGTCGTCCAGTACACCGGCAACCTCGGCTTCTACCCCTGCCCCTACCGCATCGCCGACGTGGACGACCTGCTGTCGAACACCTCCGGCGCCCTGCTGGGGTGGATGATCGCGCCCGCCGCGCTCGTGGTGCCGAGGCTTCCCGACTCCGCGGACTCCGCGGCCCCGTCCGGCACGGTGACGGTTCCGCGCAAGCTGCTGGGACTGGTGGGCGACGTGATGGTGGTGCTGGTGATCGCGAAGCTGGTGCTGCCACCGGACCCGCGCTGGGCACTCGGTGTGCTCGCGGTGTTGCGCGTCGTGCTTCCGGCCGTGACGGGCGGGGTGACGATCGGGGGTTGGCTGTTCGGCTACCGGATCCGCGCGGAGGACGGCTCACCCGCGAACCCGGCACGGCTCGCGGTGCGCGAACTCCTCGGCGTCACCGGGCTGATGACCTATGCGACCGTCCTGTCGCCGTTGATCGACATGGCGCTGGTGGACCTCGCGGTCGTGGCGGTGGTGACACTGTGGACGTTCGTCATCCCCGTTTTCCGCCGCGACCAACGAGGTTGGCATGAGCGCGCGGCAGGCACACGCTCAGTACTACTCGACAAAAACAAGTCACGACTGTCCGAACAGCCCTTGCACGCATAGGTTCCGATTGTTTCCATCCCCATGGACATGGGGATGGAAATGGGCACGCCACGCCGATCACTGCTTACGTCGCGGCGTGCCTCGGCTCCGCTCTCGGCCTCCTGTCCAGTGAGCGCGCACGCAACGCGACCGGCACGTCACGCAACTGGTGGCTGGCGGTCGCCGCGGTGTCGATCGGCGGGCTCGGCATCTGGGGGATGCACTTCACCGGCATGGCCGGGATCGTGATCAGCGCCGAGGTCTCCTACGACCTGACCATCGTGGTGCTCTCGATCGTGATCGCCGTCGTCGCCGTGGTTCACGAGGAACGTCCGCGGCCCGCTCGCGGTACTCGGTGCTTCGCTGGTGATGGGCATCGCGGTCACGGGCATGCACGCCATGAGGATCACGCCCGACCAGAGCGCGCCGGTCGTCGTCGACAACTCCCAGGACCTGATCACGACCCTGATCATCGGCGGCGCGGGCTTCAGCGTGATCATCGTCTTCCTGCTCGCCCTCACGACGTCCGACGAGGAGCAGCGCGAGGAGGCCGAACTCCTCGACCGCGTCATGCGCAAGACCGAGTCCAGGCGGACCGACCACCGCTGAGGCGCGTCACCTCAGGTGCACCAGCACCATCCCGTCGTTGCCGGGAGCGACCTCGACCCGGCGGTAGAGCTTCTTGACGTGCGGCTGCTTCAGCATCGCGAGCACGCGGCCGCGGAGCTTGCCGGACCCCTTGCCGGTGACGATCTCCAGGAGCGGCACGCCCTGCCCCGCCGCGCGGAAGAGGGCGGTGCGCACCGCCTGGGCGATGTCCTGGTCGTTGCGGAAGACCGGGTGCAGGTCGACGGTCAGCTTGTCCGGCACGGCGTCCTCGCCATCGGGTCGGTGGTCCTCATTCTGCCCGAGCGGGGTCGAGCCTCCGCCGGAACAGGCCGCGCGGTGCCCTGAGCGCCACCGCGACCACGACCAGCGTCAGCACGGCGAACGCCGGGTAGGCCCACCCGAGCAGCGACAGCCAGCCCGGCCGGCTGATCGTCCAGATCGTCGGCTGCCGGTCGAGCTGGAACGCGATCACGTCCAGGAACATCACCGGGCACCACACCACCAGCAGCACGACGCGCGCCCAGAGCCGGGTTCGCCGGTACGCCAGCCAGATCAGCAACGGGGCGACCCACACCCAGTGGTGGTCCCACGAGACCGGCGACAGGAGCAGGCCGAGGAACTGCACGGTCAGCACGCCGATCAGCGCGTCGCCCGCCCGCACGGCGGAGCGCAGCGCGACGAGCGCGATCACCACCACCAGCAGTGCGGCGAGCAGCCACGGCCAGGACATGCCCACGTCGTGACCGGAGGTGCGCGACAGCGCCCCGCGCAGCGACTGGTTGTGCGCGGTGGCGATCGGCCCGACCCGGCCGGCGTCGCCGAAGAGCACGAACCAGTACCGCTCCGCCTGGTCGAAGTCCACCAGGAACCCGAGACCGGCGCTCACCGCGAACGCGGCGGCCGACCACGCCGCCGCCGCCCACCTGCGGGTCGCGAGGAAGTACAGGCCCGAGATCGCGGGGACGAGCTTGACCCCGGACGCCAAGCCGATCCCCGCGCCCGCCACGTGGTCCTCGCGCGCCACCAGCGCCGCCAGCACGACGGCCGCGAGCACCAGGTTGATCTGGCCGAACTCGACGGTGTGGAAGACCGGCATCGTCCAGAGCAGCACGGCGGTCCACAGCAGCGCCCGCTGCCGCCACGGCCGGGCGTCGTCCGTCCACGCCTCCCCCGCCACCTGCCGCAGCGCCACGCGCACCAGCCAGTACAGGCACACCACCGACAGCACCCGGAAGCTCCACTGGGCCGCACCCCAGAACAGCCACGTCATCGGCAGGAACACCAGCGCCCCGAACGGCGGGTAGGTGAACGGCAGCGGGAAGTCCGGCGGGGAGTGCGGCGAGACGACCTCGTACAGGTCGCCGTCGAGCACGTGCGGGGCCAGCGACCAGTACACGTACAGGTCGATCGACTCGGCGCCGAAGCCGGTCACCGCGACCCACGTGCGGAGCAGCAGCGAGATCACCAGCAGCCACGGCGCGGCGGTCAGCAGCCGTCGTTCCAGCTTCCCCAGGACGTGCAACGTGGTCTGCCTTCTAGATCGTGCGGAGCGAGGCGCGTTCGCGGGCGCGGAGCAGTGCCGGGACGACCGCGAGGGTGAGCAGCGCGAGTGCCGGGTAGACCCATCCGAGCGCGGCGAGCGGCCACGGCCTCGGGATCTCCCAGATCGACGGCTGCCGGTCGATCAGGAACGTGATCACGTCCGACCCGATCGCGATCATCCACACCACCGCGAGCACCGGGCTGTGCCGCGCGTGGACCAGCCAGAGCACCAGCGGGATGACCCACAGCCAGTGGTGGCTCCAGGAGATCGGCGAGATCAGCAACCCGAACAGCTGCACGATGACCACGGCGGCAAGCGTGTCCGACGCGCGCACGGCCGCGCGCAACGCCAGCGCGGTCAGCACGGCGGACACCGCCACCGCGAGGAGCCACGGCCACGACATCTCCACGTCGTGGCCGAGCGAGCGGGACAACGCGCCGCGCAGCGACTGGTTGATCACCGAGCCCACCGGTCCGACGCGGTCGGCGCCCCCCAGCAGCTCGAACCAGTAGCGCCACGAGTCGGGAGCCGACGCGAGGAAGCCGAGGGCCACGGTGACCGCGAAGCCCGCGACCGACCAGGCCGCCGCGGCGAACCTGCGCGTGGCGAGGAAGTACAGCGCGGAGATCGCGGGCGTGAGCTTCAGCCCGGCACCGATGCCGACGCCGAGGCCCGCCACCGACTGCCGGACCGCCACCACCGCCGCGAACACCCCGGCGACGAGGACGAGGTTGATCTGTCCGAAGTCGAGGGTCTTGCGGACCGGTTCGCACCACAGGGACAGCGCGGTCCACAGCAGGGCCCGCCGCGACCAGGTGACGTCGAACGGCTGTTCCGCCCTGGCCGCCACCAGCTTCAGCGCCGTGCGCACCAGCCACCACAGGCAGACCAGGGACAGCGCCTGCCACACGACGCGCGCGACGACCCACGGCAGCGCCGAGAGCGGCAGGAACACCATCGCCGCGAACGGCGGGTAGGTGAAGGGCAGGGGGAAGTCCGCCGTGAACGGCATCGTGACCGAGTAGAGCCGGTCCGCCAGCAGGTTCGGGGCGAGGCTCCAGTACACCTTGAGGTCGATCATCTGCCAGTCAGCGGGACTGCCGAGCGTCCAGGCGTGGACGCCGACCGACAGGCACAGCAGCAGGGGCGCGAACCTCAGCACCCGCTCCTCGATCACGCGTTCTTCCCCCACGAAGGAGCAACAGCGAGATCCAACCTACAGGTTCGCCGGCCGGCGCCGGACACCCGGAACACCATGCCGGTGCCGCGGCCGGACGAACCGGTCCGGCGGCGGGCGGGACGGCAGATCATCCGGCACGACCGGTGACGCCGCCGCCCGCCCAGCACCAGCTCAGGCGTCGCCACCCCACGGCACGATCACCGCGCGCGCGAGGGTGTGCCCGAGGACCGTGAACGACAGCATCGCCGGCGTGGACTCGGGCCCGACCCCCAGCGGGACGACGGACTCGACGTCGAGCGCGTGCACCGCGAGCACGTAGCGGTGCTTCGTCCCGGCGGGCGGCGCGGCGCCCAGGTAGCCGTTCACGCGGGCGTCGTTGGCCACGGCGAAGGCGGGGCTCTGCGGGGCCGCGCCGGACGCCAGCTCGGTGACGTCGGCGGGCACGTCGGCGAGGACCCAGTGCCAGAAACCGGACGGCGTCGGCGCGTCCGGGTCGAACATCGTGACGACGAAGCTCCTGGTCCCGGCGGGGAAACCGGACCACGACAGCTGCGGCGACACGTCGGCGGCACCCGGACGTCCGCTCATGGCCGCGTACTGCGCCGCGGGCAGCGGGCTGTCCGCGGTCACGTCCGTGCTGGTCAGGTCGAAGCTCGGCACCGGCGGCATTGATGCGAAGGGATCCTGCACAACTCACTCCAACTTTTGATTAACGTATCTACTTTTAAAAGTTAGCACTGTTGTCAACTGTCGTAGGATCGCCTGGTGTCCCACCCGAGCTCTCCTGCCACCCGCAGCGCCAACGTGCAGGCGCTCATCCGCTCCGACATCCTCGGCGGACGCCTGCGGCCGGGCGAGCGGCTGAAGTTCCCGCAGCTGTCCGAGCGCTACGGCGTCAGCACGGGTGCGGTCCGCGAGGCCCTGCTGCGGTTGTCGGCACTGCGCCTGGTCACCTCGGAGCCGCACCTGGGCTTCCAGGTGAGGGCGGTCTCCCAGGAAGGGCTCGCGCTGGTCTGCGACGCACGCGCCGAGCTGGAGTCGCTGGCGCTGCGGCGCGCCATCGCCGACGGCGGCCTGGGCTGGCAGTCACAGCTGATCGCCGCGCACCACACGTTCCGGCACACCCCCTACGACCCGGAGAGCCAGCAATGGCTCGACGCGCACACCGAGCTGCACCACGTGCTGCTCGCCGGGTGTGCCAACCCGTTGCTGCGCGAGGCGGCCGAGGCCCTGCGGGACGAGGCGGAGCTGTACCGGCGCTGGGCCCGCCCGGTTCCGGGTGATCCGGACATGCCGGACCAGGAGGGGATGGCGCAGGCGCACCAGGCCCTCGTCACGGCCGCGGTCGAAGGGGACGCCGAGGGCGCGGAGGCGCGGCTGCGCGCGATGATCGCGATCACCGCCCGGCTCCAGGTGGCGCTCGACGACGACCGCTGATCTCCGATCCGCCGGACAGGCGGCCTCGCCGCGCAACTGCGGTCCCGTGCGGAACGTCTTCCGATCATGAGGCGGACAGCACTGAGCACGACCGGCGTGATCATCGGCGCGGCTCTCGCGGCGGCGGCACCCGTGCACGCCGCAGAGGCGGGACAGGTCGTCACGAGGGTCGTGGAGGCCGACAGGGCCGCGGCGCTCGCCCACTGGACGCCGCAACGGATGAAGGCGACCGGCGAGGGCGACGTGCCGCCCGCGGAGAAGATCTCCCAGCCGTACGAGGGGAAAGCGCCCGCGGGCGTGGGCCGGTTGTTCGTGTCCACGTCGACCGGCGCCGACCTCTCGTGCTCGGCCACGGTCGTGCCGAGCGCCACGAAGGACGTGGCACTCACGGCCGGACATTGCGTCAACGGCGGCCTGGACCGGCGGGACAACCCGATCAGGATCGTGAACGTCGTGTTCGTGCCGGGGTACGACCACGGCACGGCGCCGCACGGCGTGTTCGCGGCGCGGGCCTTCGCCTGGCCGGACACCTACTCGGGGCCGACGAGCGGGAAGGACGACTACGCGGTGGTCGCGTTCGACCCCGTGGGCGGCCGGCACGTCGAGGACGTGGCCGGAGCGCAGGACATCTCGTTCGACGAGGTGGCCTCACCGGCCGGTTCGACGACGCTCGGCTACCCGGTGTCGGAGCTGAACCGGGGCGAGGCGCTGGTCTCGTGCACCCGCCCGGCGTCGTTGGTGGTCAACTCCGTCATGTCCGCGTGGCGGACCGGCTGCGACCTCGCCGGCGGTTCGAGCGGCGGTCCGTGGCTGCGCGGGTTCGACCCCGCCACCGGCAGGGGAACGATCTTCTCCGTCACCAGTCGCGGAACGACGACCGCCGACCGCGTGACGACGGAGCTGGACGGGTCCGCGTTCACCGATGCCGTGCGTGCTCTGCACGAAAGCGCGGGCCGGCTGTGAGGACCACCGCCGGTTCGTCTGGCTCCCGCCTCATCACGAGCAGGCCCAGCGCCGCCACCGCCAGCCACACGTAGGTGTCGAACTCGTGCAGCCGTGTGACGAACACCAGGGACACGGCGGCGAAAGCGGGCCATGCGTTGCCGCGCAAGGCCAGGTAGACCAGGACGGGCGCGCACCACACCCAGTGGTGCAGCCAGGACACCGGCGACGCGAGCAGTCCGGCGGCCGCGATGACGAACAGCGCGACGAGGTCGTCCCGCGTCCGCCTGGCCACCACCACCGCCACGGCCATCACGACGGCCACCAGCGCCAGCCACGACACCGTCTCCACGCCGGGCGGGAGGTCGAGGCCGCGCAGGACTCCCCGGATCGACTGGTTCGTCGACAGTGACATGTCGCCGATCCGGTCGGGGTTCAGCAGCGTGTGAGACCAGTACCGCAGCGAGTCCTGCGGCGCCAGGAGGAAGCCGACGAGGACGAGGCCCGCGAACGTGACCGCCGACGTGGCCGCGGCCCGCCAGTCGCGCCTGACGAGGAAGTAGAGCACGAAGACCGCGGGGGTCAGCTTGATCGCCGCCGCGACACCGACGAGCACACCGCGCCACCGCGGGTCCGCCACCAGCAGGCAGTCGACGACCACCAACGCCATCAGGAACAGGTTCACCTGACCGTAGCCGAACGTCGTCCACACCGGGTCCAGCGCCAGCGCGCCGATCGCGGCGAGCGGACCGGCCGTCCACATGAGACGCGGACGCACCCTGGCCGCCACGACCACGCACACCGCGGTCAGCGCGACGAAGCCGAACGCCAGCACGAGGTCGTCGTGCGCCCACTCCTTCACCAGACCCATCCCGCTGAACACCACGGCCGCGACCGGCGGGTAGGTGAACGGCAGCTGCGGGTCGAGCGGCGGCCCGGTGAAACCGACGTAGAGCGACCTGCCCTCCAGCCAGGCCTCACCGCCGAGGCGGTAGACGTCCAGGTCTATCGGATAGTGGCCGGACCACGTGCTGAGCAGCCACACGAATGCGATCGCATAAAGCATGGTGACGACCACATGGGCACGGTGCATTGGCGGAGCGATGGCACCTATTCGAAATTAGCGACCGCAGAAGCCCTTCACCTTGCTGAACAACCGGCAGGAACACCGGCAGAAGCGCTCCCGCCTGCAACGACACACCGCCCCGGACGTCCTCACAGCGAACGATGTGCTTGAACGAGGTGGGGGCAAGGGTGAGCACGACGGCTTTCGGGGATTTCCTCCGGTTCTACCGGTCGCGCGTTCCGCTGACGCAGGAAGAACTGGCGGAACGCACCGGATTGAGCACACGTGCGATCAGCGACGTGGAACGGGGGCGCACGCTGAGCCCCCAGTTCCGCAGCGTGCAGCTGCTCGTCGGCGGTCTCGGCCTGGACGACGGGGAAGCCGCGGAGTTCACCGCCCTCGCCCGCGCGAGCCGTGCCACGGCCGCACACCAACGGCCGGACACCTCGTCCGGCGCCCTGTCCTCGTTGCCGCCCGTGCTCGTCGAGCTGATCGGCAGGGACGCCGAGCGGCAGGTCCTGGACGGGTTCGCCGCGGACGCCGCCTCGTCGTCACGGCCGCGGATCGCCGTGGTCCACGGCGCGCCGGGTACGGGCAAGTCCGCGCTCACCGTCGACGCGGGACACCGCCAGGGCAAGCGGTTCGCCGACGGTTGTGTGTTCCTGGACCTGCGCGGCACCGATGCCGAGCCGTTGAGCCCCGGTCTGGCGGCGCACCGGCTGCTGCGGTCGTTCGGAGTGGACGAACGCCGGATCCCCGCCGACCCGCACGACAAGCTGTCGCTGTACCGGTCACGGCTGCGCGACCGGACCGTGTTGCTGGTGCTGGACAACGCGGCGGACGAGGCGCAGGTGCGGCCGTTGCTCGCGTCGAGCCCCGGCACGCTGGTGCTCGTGACCAGCAGGATGCTCCTCACCGGTCTCGACGTCCGGCACCGGCTCTGGCTGGACGTGCTGGGGCCGGACCGTTCCGTCGAGCTGCTGCACTCCGCGGCGGGATCGGACCGCCTGGCCGCGGAACCGGCGGCGGCCCGGCGCGTCGCGCAACTGTGCGGCGGCCTGCCGCTGGCGTTGCTGATCAGCGCGAACCGGCTCGCGAGCAGGCCGCGGTGGACCGTCGCCCACCTCGCGGAACAGCTGGAGGACGAACGGCGCAGGCTGTCGGTGCTGCGCGCGGGCGACCTGCGGGTGCGGGCGGCGTTCGAGACCTCCTACCGCCGGCTGAGCCCTGGCGCCGCGGCGTTGTTCCGCAGGCTGGCGCTGGTCCGGGGCCAGGACACGAGCGAGGACCTGGCCGCGGTGCTGACCGGCTCCCCGCACGAGGCCCTGGAGGAGCTGGCCGACGCGAGCCTGCTCGGCATCGGCGAGACGCCGGGCCGCTACACCAGGCACGACCTGCTGCGCGTGTTCGCCGCCGAACGGCTGGCGCTCGACGAGGACCCGGACGTCGTGCGGGAGATCGAGACGCGCCTGGGCCACTGGTTGCTCACCACCGAGATCGGGGCCGACACGGCTCGGCTACCCGGTCACGATCTTCCGGCGGGTGCTCCACGACCACGGCGGCGTCGAGGCCGCCCGCCGGCCACGCCCACCGGCACGGCCCTCCAGCGCGAGCTCGCTGATACGACACCTCGCCGAGCACAAAAGAATTCCGTCCACTTCCCTGTCCAGTCCTGTTCGGACGGTTGATGACCGGCCGCGCAGTGCCCAGTTCGATTCGCGCGGAAACTGTCCGAATTCCGGACGGACCCGGCCAGGAGGCCGCCACACGGCCCGCACCAGGGCCATCGGGCCTGCGCAGGGCAGGACTTGACCAATCTGCAACATCGTTTATTACATCAGATTCGGATGCGTGGATTGTTCGTGTTGACTACTCTCGATAGGGTCCGCGTATCACCCCAGGCATGACGTGAGGCGGCATTCTTTGATCGGGCAGCGTGGTCGACCGCCGTCGGACTCAGATTTGATCGACGCCGTTCGCGACGGCAAGGTCGAGGCCTACGGCAAGCTGTACGAGCGCCACGTGCGATCAGCGAACATCCTGGCGATGCAGCTGTCGTCGTCCTCGGCGGACGCGGACGACCTGGTCGCCGACGCGTTCGCCAAGGTCCTCGCCGCGCTGCGCTCCGGCGGTGGTCCGGGAACCGCTTTCCGGCCGTACCTGCTCACAGCGGTGCGGCACGCGGCCTACGACAGGAGCCGCAAGGAGAAGCGCCTCGAGCTCGCCGGTGACATCGAGGAGATCCCCGGCGCCACCAAGGCGACCAGCGTGCCGTTCCGCGACAAGGCCGTGGAGGACCTCGACCAGGCGCTGGCCGCCAGCGCGTTCGCCACGCTGCCCGAACGGTGGCAGACGGTGCTGTGGCACACCGCGATCGAGGGCCAGTCCCCCGGAGAGATCGCGCCGCTGCTGGGCCTGACGCCCAACGGCGTCTCGGCGATGGCGTTCCGCGCCCGCGAAGGCCTGCGCAAGGCGTTCCTGCAGGCGCACGTGGCCCAGGAACCGGCGGAACGGTGCCGTGCCACGGTGACCAGGCTCGGTGCCTGGACGCGCGGCGGGCTCAAGGGGCGCGAGGCCGTCCAGCTCGACGCGCACATGGACGACTGCCCCGAATGCCGCACGCTCGCCAGCGAGCTGGCCGACGTCAACGGTGCGCTGCGCGGTCTCGTCGCCCCCATCGTGCTCGGCACGGGCACCGCCGGCTACCTCGCCGCGGCCGCCACCGCGACCAAGGGCGCGGCGATCACCCTCAGCGCGTCCTCCTGGCTCGGTGTCGCCGCCTCGGCCGCCGCCGTCGTGGTCGTCGCCGCCTCCGGCGTGGTCACCTCCAACGACTCCGCGGCCACGCCACCCGGCGCCGCCGCACCCGTCACGTCGAGCACCACGGCCGGTTCCGCGCAGCAGGCCAACCAGCCGGGCAGCACGCAGAACGCGGGCAGCGCCCCCACGGCCGGGCCCACCGGTTCCGCGACGCAGGGCGGCACCCAGGCGAACGAGAGCACGGGCACGGTCGTGACGACCACGACCACCACCGGGTTCGTGCCCGCCGGTGACGCCGAGCTGTCGAGCAGCGCGCCCGGCAGCATCGCCATGACCACCGAGGGCCCGCCCAACGAGATGGACATCAGGATCACGAACAACGGGTCGGCCCCCACCACGGTGCCGGCGTTGACGCTGACCATGCCGGACAAGATCAAGACGGTCGGGCCGGGCAAGACGGCGGCGGGCGTGATCGGGTGCCCGGCCGGCAAGGACACGGTGACGTGCGAGGGCGGTCAGACGCTCGCGCCCGGTCAGACGATCACGTACCGGGCGAGGCTGCAGGCCGGGCCGAAGGCGGGGGACGGCGTCATCTCCGGCGTCGCGGGACCGGTGCGGGTGAGCATCCCCATCACCATCAGCTGACACTTCGTCCACATCGGACACCCGGACCGGCGGGAACACCGCACCATGGGCGGGTGGAGGAGCTCACGGCGGCGCTCATCGGGCTGGAAACCCCGTTCCGCACGCTCGTCGACGACTCGGAGTGGGCGCACGCGGGCGTGGAGGGGCTGTTATGGACAGGGTTTGCCGTTGACCGTTCAGACCGGGCCGGCGTCAGCCGGAGAGGGCAGAGCTGGTCCAGCGACGAGATTGGTGAGTGCATGAAGTTCTCCGGTTCGTGCCCGGCCCGGAGCACATGACGATCGTCGTGTGCTCCGGGTTCGACGACGCCGCCCGCGGCACGGTCGTGCTGGAGTTCCTCGAGGTGGAGCTGACCGAGATCGAGCCGTACCTGGCCACGGGGGTCGATCCGAACTCCGGGTACGCGTTGCTGCAGGGCATCGACCACTGGTTCGACCCGGAGCAGGAGCGGGAGGGTTTCTCCTTGTCCTGCACCGTGTTCGAGTTCAGCTTCTACGCGGTCGAGCTGCGGGCGACGGTCGTCGGCTGAGCCTTCGTGCGTGAGTGAAAGCCCCGGCGGTCCGTGCGGACCGCAGGCGCAGGCGTACCCAGGTGTGCCGCTGTCGCCCCGTTTCTGCCACCGCGTCCAGCAGCGCAACGGCACGGCCGCGGTGCTGACGAGCAGGCACCCCGGGCTTTTGCCGTTGTCGCGGGACGGGCTGCCGACCGGTGTGGTGCTCCCCGGCGGCAGGCACGGCCCG